>CAJFJY010000046.1 GCA_904384205.1 uncultured Clostridia bacterium
ATTGAAGGTAATACAAAACAATTTACAATTTTTCTTCTCTATGATACAATATAAATATTCATAATATATGAATAGTATAGAGATACTCAACGTAAATACAAGGAGGAAAATAAAATGAGAATATTCTATATGTTTGTTCGGTTTACGCAAAATGGAAAATGGAAGACGGAGGAAGGAGTGCCTAATTTTGCTGGTTGTATGATGCAAGAAGACAACAGTAATGAGATTTTTGGCTATCAAAGTGAACTATATAGTCTTGATACCAAAACACTAAAAGAGATGAGTAAAATACAAATGTGTGCAGTAGAAGCTGCAGGAGGAGGGAGTAGGATAAGATTCATTAGAGGATTTTATAATAAAGAGAAAAATCAGTTAATGTTCTTAAAAATGACGCCATCTGTAATACCGGATCCATTGATGTATGTTTTTAAAGATATAAACAAGGAGGGAATATGGTCAGCGATAGATCCTATTACAGAAACTTTCTTCAGCAAAAGAGCACTCGGCAGTGGGATTTGGCAAGTAGCCGATGGAAAAGCAACAATTTCAATCGAGGAGATAACGGACGAGAAAGAGAAAAAATGGAGAGAGTGTGAGATTAAAAGTACATACAAATCTCTTAGTGCAAGAGAACATCCTATGAATGAAATGCTGATAAATCGTAGAGAAGAATACAAAAAATTCTTGGACTATGATTTTGAACAGTTAAAAGAAATATGTGGGATGATTTGCATTTCTGGACGGAATGGTAATCTAAAATGGAATTAATGTAGAATAAAGAAATACAAACTTAAGCTCTGTTAATTTAATTGTGATGATATATATTACTATGAATAAATTCTCATTTTTAAAATTATTTGCTAGGAGAATTATATAATCATAATTAGTAACAATCAATTCTGTTTTTTTTCAAAAAATTAAAAATACTTAAAATAAATTGTAAATAGATTGTAGTTGGAAATAAAAAATAAATCAATGAATGCTTTTTGAAAGATTTTTGAAAAAATTTGTGCAAAATAATGATAAAAAAATACAAAAAATAGTCTTATAGATTATTATAATAATGCCTTTTTTGACAAAAATGAACAAATAATTTATAATAAAAAGAAGTTAGTTATAGATTATCTTGAAGGAGATCTTATGGATATAGATGAATTTTTTGAAAAAGTTGTCAAAAATAAAATAAAATATTTTAATGAAATGAAAACGAAAGAAGATCATGAAAATACTATTTTTATAAAAATGTTTATTTTTATGATTATAACAATATGTTTAATGCCTATTGTTGAGACTATATTTATAATTCCAGAAGGATTTTTAACTATATTAATTTTAATAGAATTATTTGTGCCATTTATATATTTATTTTCACATAATAAGAGAAATCATATATTATATTTTAAAAAAGAAATATTAACACCATTTTTTAATTATTGTTTTAATAATGTAAAATATGAATTTGACAATCCAATATCTAAAATAGAATTAAATAAAATTTCAAAATATTTATTTTTAGATTTCAAACTGAAGAGTAATGATTCTATAACTTTGCAAATAAACGAAAAAAAAATTCAAATGTCAAATATTCATTATAATTATAGATATGGTTATAATAGAAGAGGATCTAAAATAGCAACCAGAAACGCTTTAGTTATTAGAATTCCTACAAATAATAGTAATATTAATGCATCAGTAGTATATAACCAATATAAAAATGATAATTATATGAAAGTAAAAAAATTGAAAAATATTTTGGCAAAGGGAGTAAATAAAAATTATAAAGTATATATAAGTCAACAATGTATTGATTTTAATGAGAAATATACATTATATATATCTGATGATACAAACGAAGATAATATTGAAAAATTTATAAATGAGTTTTATAATTTAGCTCAAAAATATAAGGCAAATGATATTGGGCTATGTGTAGTAGATGATTATATAAATGTATTTATAAGTGAAAAAACTCTAGAAGATTTTTATAGAAGAGATAAAGATGTGATGATGAACTATATTAATGGTTTTTTAGATATAAATTTGACAAATGCTAAGGTGGCTAATTGCGAAAAGAAAAATTTTAATAATATTTATAATAAAATAAATAAAATCGAAACAATTATTGGGCAAGTGATAAACATCGTAAAATATATACAATAAATATATATTAAAAAAAATCCAAAGGATTAACATATTTGTCATCAATTCTAAAGCCCAAATGTAAATGACAACCAGTAGTAGCACCATTAGTAGGATTACCATTTTCATCTTTATATTGATTACCAGGAACACCATAAACATATTTAGGACCAACAAAACCAATAACCTGACCTTGTTTTACAAAATCATCTTTAGAAACAATATAATTAGGGTCAACATGACAATAAGTAACCTTAAAATTATCAAAAGATAAAGTAATAGTATATCCACCTGAGCCCAAGAAATTACAAAAAGTTATTTGACCATCAGCAATAGCGATTAACTTAGTACCTTGAGGAGCGGGAATATCACAACCATAATGAAAACTTGAAGCACCAGCAGTAGGTGCTTTTCTTTTTCCAAAAGGAGAACTAATTCTAGTATAGCCAGGAATCGGCCAAACAAAACCATTAGGATTAATAGATATAATTTCACCAGTACTATTTGAGTATAAATTCTCTCCTGAAACTGGAATAAAGAATACAGAAATAAATAAAATTAAAAAAATCACAATAAGAATTAAAAATTTAAAGAACTTAAAAATAAAATCACCTCATATAATTATATAGTTATTTAAATATAACATGAAACTTGCTGAAAATCAATCATAAAATATCGACAATAATCGACAACCAAAAAAATACAATCGACAACCAAAAAAATACAAAAAACTCTTGTACTTTTTGTAAAAAATAGATATAATGGAAACATTAAAGGAGGTTATAAAATGACGTTCATAGAACAAATAAAAGAAAGGGCAAGAAAAGATATAAAAACTATAGTACTTCCAGAAGCAACAGATATTAGAATTTTAAAAGCAACAGAAAAAGTACTAAAAGAAAAATATGCCAAAATAATATTAGTAGGAAATGAAGAAGAGATACAAAAACAAGCAAAAACTAATAATATAAGTATTGAAGGTGCAAAAATAGTTGATCCTGAAAAATCAGATTTATATGATAAATATGTTGATTTACTATATAATTTGAGAAAAGAAAAAGGGATGACAATTGAGAAAGCTAAAGAATTAGTTTTGAATCCAGTATATTTTGGAATGCTAATGCTAAAAGATGAAGAAGCAAAAGTTGATGGATTAGTATCAGGAGCCGTACATTCTACATCAGATACATTAAGACCAGCATTACAAATATTAAAAACAGCACCAAATACTAAATTAGTTTCTGCTTTTTTCGTTATGGTAGTACCTGATTGCAAATATGGAAAAGATGGGGTATTCATTTTTGCAGATAGTGGACTAAATGAAAATCCAAATCCAGACCAACTATCAGAAATTGCAATTTCTTCAGCAAAAAGTTTCAAACAATTAATAGGAAAAGAACCAAAAGTAGCAATGCTTTCATATTCTACATATGGAAGTGCACATTCTGAACTAACAGAAAAAATGATAGAGGCTACAAAAATAACTAAAGAAAAAGCACCAGACCTATTAGTAGATGGAGAATTGCAATTAGATGCAGCAATAATACCTGAAATAGCTGAATCAAAAGCAAAAGGAAGTCCATTAAAAGGAGAAGCAAACATATTAATCTTTCCAAATTTGGATGCAGGAAATATAGGATATAAATTAGTGCAAAGACTTGGAAAAGCAGAAGCATATGGACCTTTATGTCAAGGAATTGCAAAACCTGTAAATGACTTATCAAGAGGATGTAATAGTGATGACGTAGCAGGAGTTATTGCAATAACAGCAGTTCAAGCTCAAAAATAGTTTTTAACCATTACCAAAGATTAATAATAAAATAATTTAATAGCTATGTATATAGCAAAAGGAGGAAATATGAAGATTTTAGTACTTAACACAGGAAGTTCATCATTAAAATATCAAGTAATTGATATGGAAAAAGAGGAAACATTAGCAAAAGGAAATTTTGAGAGAATTGGTCAAGTAAATTCTTTTTTAACACATAAGGTAAATGGAGAAAAACACAAATTTGAGCATTATGCAAAAAATCACGAGCAAGCAATAGAATTTGTTATAAGTAGATTAATAAATCCACATTATGGAGTATTAAAAGACTTATCAGAATTAGCAGCAATAGGACATAGAGTTGTACATGGAGGAGAGAAATTCTCAGAGCCAACACTAATAACAGACGAAGTAATAGAAGCAATAGAAGACTGCAGTGATTTAGCACCATTACATAATCCAGCAGCAGTATTAGGAATAAAAGCATGTAGAACAATTATGCCAGACATAAAGATGGTAGCAGTATTTGACACATCTTTCCATCAAACAATACCACAAGAAAGATATATATATCCAATACCATATGAATATTATAAAAAATATGGAATAAGAAAATATGGATTTCACGGAACATCACACCAATATGTAGCTGAAAGAGTAGCAAAATTAATGAATAAGGACATTAAAGATTTAAAAATAGTAAATTGCCATTTAGGTCAGGGGGCAAGTGTTTGTGCAATCCAAGGAGGAAAATCAGTAGAAACAAGTATGGGACTTACACCACTTGGAGGAATACCAATGGGAACAAGAAGTGGAGATTTAGACCCATCTGTTGTAACATACTTAATGAAAAAAGAAGATTTAACACCAGACGAAATGGAATACATACTAAATAAACAATCAGGAGTATATGGAGTTTCAGGAGTCTCAGTTGACTTTAGAGATATAGAAGCAGATGCAGCAGCTGGAGGACATCATGCAAAACTAGCATTAGACAATTACCATTATTTAGTAGCATGCTATGTAGCAAGATGTGTTGTAGCAATGAATGGAATAGATGTATTAACATTCACAGCAGGAGTAGGAGAAAGAGGTCAAGATTCAAGAGAAGCAATCTGCGATTATTTAGAATACTTTGGGGTAAAAATAGACAAAGAATTCAATCAAACAATAAAAGGAGACGAAGCAGAAATATCAGCTAAAAATGCAAAAGTAAGAACATTTGTAATACCAACAGATGAAGAATTAATGATAGCAAGACAAACAAAGAAAATTGTAGAAGGGATTTAGGGACGGTCCTAAAAATCCCTCCTAGGAGGGAAATGGGGGACGGACCTTAAAATCCCTCTTTCATATATAATATAATTTGAAATTTAATTTTAACTTGGAAGGAGAAAATATAAAAATGAAAATACTAGTTTTAAACTGTGGGAGTTCATCACTAAAATATCAATTAATAAACATGGAAAAAGAAAAAGTATTAGCTTCTGGAAAATATGAAAGAATAGGAGAAAAAGAAGCATTTATAACACATAAAGTAAATGGACAAAAAATAAAAATAGAAAATCCAGCGTATAACCATACAGAAGCAATAGAATTTACATTAAAACAATTAACAAATCAAGAATATAAAGTAATAGATAGCTTAGATGAAATAAATGCAATAGGACATAGATTAGTACATGGGGGAGAAAAAATATCTGAATCAGTTGTTATAGACGATAAAGTAGTAGAAGTATTAAAAGAATATACAGATTTAGCACCATTACATAATCCAGCTTGTATATTAGGAATAGAAGCATGTAAACAAGTAATGCCAGATAAACATATGGTAGGAGTTTTTGATACGGCATTCCATGCAAGTATACCAAAAGAAAAATATATTTATCCAATACCATATGAATATTACAAAAAATATGGAGTAAGAAAATATGGATTTCATGGAACATCACATATGTTTGTATCAAAAAGATTAGCTGAAATAGAAAATATGTCATTAGAAGGAACAAAAATTGTTACATGTCATTTAGGACAAGGTTCTAGTATATGTGCCATTAAAGATGGAAAATCAATAGATACAAGCATGGGATTAACACCACTCGGAGGAATACCAATGGTAACAAGATGTGGAGATTTAGATCCATCTGTTATAACATATTTAATGAAAAAAGAAAATTTAACACCAAGTGAAATGGAAGATATATTAAACAAAAAGTCAGGGTTAACAGGAATTTCAGGATTAGCTCCAGACTTTAGAGAAATTGAAGATGCATCAAATGCAGATAATGAAAAAGCTAAAATTGCAGTTGATGAATTCGACTATGCAATTGCATCATATATAGCAAAATATGCAGTAGCAATGAATGGAATAGACTATATTATATTTACTGGAGGAGTAGGAGAAAACCAAATAAATATAAGAAAAGGTATTTGCGAAAAATTAGAGTTTATGGGAGTAAAATTAGATTTGGATGCTAATAATATGAGAGGAGAAGAAAAGGTAATTTCTAGCCAAGATTCTAAAATAAAAGTATATGTAATACCAACAAACGAAGAACTAATGATAGCAAAAGAAACAGAAAGATTGATAAATAAATAAAAGGAGGATTCAAAATGGCAAAAATATTAGAAGATATATCAAGAACTTTTAATGAATTTTTATTATTACCAAACTTGACAGATGAAAGATGTATACCAAGTAAAGTATCACTTAGAACACCACTAGTAAAATTCAAAAAAGGAGAAGAAGCAAAATATTATGCAAATGTACCAATGGTATCTGCAATAATGCAATCAGTATCTGGAGAAGAGATGGGAATTGCGCTTGCAAGAGAAGGTGGAGTAGCATTTATATATGGATCTCAATCAATAGAATCACAAGCAAATATGGTAAGACATGTAAAAAAACATAAAGCAGGATTTATTATAAGTGACTCAAATGTAAAATCAGGAACACCATTAAAAGATGTAATAGAATTAGTAAAAGAAACAGGACATTCTACTGTAATGATTACAGAAGATGGAACAGCAAACGGAAAATTCATAGGATTAGTAACAGACAAAGACTATCGTATATCAAGAGATGATATGGATGCACCAATTGACAATTTTATGACATCAAAAGAAAAAGCAGTATGGGCAAAAGAAGGAATAACACTATCTGAAGCAAATGATGTTATATGGGAAAATAAAATTGCATGTTTACCAATATTAACAGAAGAAGGCAATCTTAAATACTTAGTATTTAGAAAAGATTATGAAGAAAGAAAAAATAATCCAAATTCTTTGTTAGATGAAAATAAAAGATATATTGTAGGAGCAGGAATCAATACAAGAGATTATGAAGAAAGAATTCCAGCATTAGTAGAAGCTGGAGTCGACTTAATATGTATGGATTCATCTGATGGATATTCAGTATGGCAAAAAAATACCATTGACTATGTAAGAGAAAAATATGGAGATTCTGTTAAAATTGGAGCTGGAAACGTAGTTGATAAAGAAGGATTTAGATATTTAGCTGAAGCAGGAGCAGACTTCATAAAAGTTGGAGTAGGTGGAGGATCTATCTGTATAACAAGAGAAACAAAAGGAATTGGTAGAGGACAAGCATCAGCTTTAATAGATGTAGTAGCTGCTCGTGATGAATATTTCAAAGAAACAGGTGTATATATACCAGTATGTTCAGATGGAGGAATAGTACATGATCATCATATAACAATTGCATTAGCTTTAGGAGCAGACTTTGTAATGATGGGTAGATATTTTGCTAGATTTGATGAAAGCCCAACAAGATTAGTAAAAAGAGGAAATGGCTATGTAAAAGAATATTGGGGAGAAGGCTCAAATAGAGCAAGAAACTGGCAAAGATATGATATGGGAGGAGATAAAAAACTTTCATTTGAAGAAGGTGTTGACTCATATATTCCATATGCAGGAAAGTTAAAAGATAATTTAGAAATAACAGTAGCTAAAATAAAATCAACAATGTGCAATTGTGGAAGTATCACAATACCAGAGTTCCATGAAAAAGCTAGATTAACATTAGTATCAGATGTCAGCATTTCAGAAGGAAGTGCACATGATGTTATACTAAAAGAAGTAGATAATCAATACAAATAATAAAATTATTAATATTAGCTGAGTTCCCCCTTATATATTAAAAAGAAATGACGCGCAGTTTGGGAGGATGCCAATTCATGTAGACCAGTCCAGCGCAACTGCTCATATTATGAATGTATTACCAATTACCTTATATGATATGTCCGACCAGTAAGGAATGGATTTTTAATATATAAGGGAGCCAACCTATATTATATAATTATATAAGGAGAATAATAATGGAAACGAAAGTTGATATATTGCTTGCAACATATAAAACAAACATAGAATATTTAAAAAAACAAATAGATAGTATATTAAACCAAACATTTGAAAATATAAAATTAATCATAAGTGATGACAACTCAAATGAACCAAAATTAAAAGAAACATTAGAAGAATATGCAAAAAAAGATAAAAGAATAGAATTATATTTTCAAGAAAAAAATTTAGGTTATATTAAGAACTTTGAATTTTTACTAAAAAAATCAACAGCTGAATACATAATGTTTAGTGATCATGATGATATTTGGTATCCTAATAAGGTAGAAGAAAGCTTAAAAGAAATAGAGCTAACAGGAACAGATTTAGTATATGTAAATAGTAAACAAATAGATGGGAATGGAAAAGTAATACATAAAGACTATTTCAAATATAAAAATATGCCATTAATATCAGGAAAAAGTAAATTAGCAATATCTAGATGTATAGGAATAGGATGTTCTCAAATATTCACAAAGGACGTAAAAGAAGCGATGTTGCCTTTTACAGAAAATGTTATGGCACATGATTGGCTTGTAGCCTTTATTGCCAACGAAAACAGGGGAATAGCATATATAGATACACCACTATTTGATTATAGATTACACGAAAAAAATGTATTTGGAGGAAGAAATTTAGCACAAAATACTTCTAGATGGAAAGAAAAAAATGGAAAAACATATAAAAGCTATTTAAAATATAGAAAAGAAGATGTAATAGATAAAGCATATTTAAATGGAGCTAAAATGTGCTTAGACTATTGTAAAATAGAAAAAAATAAAAAATTTTTAAATGATATTATAAAATATTATGAGAATTTAGAAAAATCAAAATACATAAATTTTCACATTATAAGATACTTTAAATTTCTAGGTGGCAGAAATCTAGCCAAAAAGGAAATAAAAGAATTAGTAATTTTTCATTTTCCGATTTTAGGATACTTAGTATTCAGAAACTAATCATGTAAATTCATTATAAAAATAATATTGATAAATTTAAAAAAAGTGTAACCAAATAAATTCTAAATGGTAATAATAATAGGGAGGTGTTTTTTTAAATGAAAACAAAAGCAAAAATTATAGTGATAATTATAGGAATAATGCTATTAAGTCTGTTAATAGGTGTATTTGCTCAGAAAACTGAAGCTGCAACACCAACAATGATATGGGTAGATGGACCAACAGAAAATTTTACATGCAAAAAAAATCTATGGATATATGGATGGGTACTATCTCAAGAAAAGGATAAAACCGTAAAATTTTATATAGATAACAATGAGATAACAGACAAAATTACATTTTATGCAAGAGATGATGTATTCCAAGCAATTCAAGGATATGGAACAAAGGCAAGTAATCCAAAACCAGGATATGACGGAGCAATAGACATATCAAATTTAAAAGATGGACAACATAAACTAATAATAAGAGTAAGTAATTCAAAAGGTCAAGAAATAGCAAGTAAAGAAGTAAAATTCAATATAAAAAAATACAATACATTACTTCAATATGATACACCAACACAAAATGCAAATGTAAAAACAAACTTTACAGTACAAGGATGGGTATTAAGTGAAGATTCAGAAGCAACAGTAGAAATACAATTTAATGGAAAAACATACAAACCAGAAAGACAAACAAGAACAGATGTATTTAAAGTAGTAAGTGGATTTGGAGGAACTACAACAAACAAAAAGCCAGGATATAAAATAGACATAGACACATCAAACATGAAGGATGGAACATATGATGTAAAAGTAATAGTAAAATCAAGAACAGGAGAAATCCTAGCACAGCAGAGCAGAAAAGTAGCAATAAGAAAATATGCAACATTACTTCAATATGATACACCAATACAAAATGCAAAAATTAAGAGGAATTTTCAAGTACAAGGATGGGTATTAAGTGAAGATTCAGAAGCAACAGTAGAAGTACAATTTGATGGAAAAACATATACACCAGAAAGAGAAGTAAGAGATGATGTATTCAAAGTTGTAAGCGGATTTGGAGGAAAAACTACAAATAAAACTCCTGGATATAGAGTCATAATAAACACAGAGAAAGTAAAAGATGGAACACATGAAGTAAAAGTAATAGTAAAATCAAGAACAGGTGAAATCCTTGCACAACAATCAAGAAATATAATCGTAAAAAAATATGATACCTTAATACAATTAGATACACCAACTGCGAATTCAACAGTAAAAACAAGCTTTACAGTACAAGGATGGGTATTAAGTGAAGATTCAAAAGCAACAGTAGAAATACAATTTAATGGACAAACATATAAGCCAGAAAGACAAATAAGAACAGATGTATTTAAGGTTGTAAGTGGGTATGGAGGAACTGCAACAAACAAGACACCAGGATATAAAATGACTTTAAATACAAAAGATATAAAAGATGGAGAAAATAGTATAAAAATCATAGTAAAATCTAGTACTGGAGAAACTATTGCTGAACAAACAAGAAACTTCCGAATAAAGAAATATACAGGAATAATTACAATTGACTATCCACAAGCAGGTAGCAATCATAAGGAAAGCAATTTGCTTATTCAAGGTTGGAATTTATCATCACAATCTAATAGAAGGATAGAAGTGTACATTAATAATACAAATGTTACAAGTAGTATGACAACATATGCAAGAAATGATGCGGTAGAAGCAATGAAAGGTAAAGGATATGGAGATGCAAATACTAATAAGAATGCAGGATTTAGTGGAACAATAAATATAAGTGGGTATGCAAAAGGAGATTATACTTTAAAAGTTAGAGTAATATCAAATGTTACAAATGATGTAATAACAGAAAAAAGTATAGTATTTGGAATTAAAAAAGTTGATTTTGAAAGAGGAGTTTTTGGATACTCAGGATTAAAAGTAAAAGGAGATAGCAGAGGACAAGATTTAAGATATTATAAAGTAGGTAGTGGACCAAATGTATTTTTTGCAGTATTCACATTACATGGCTTTGAAGATAATTTTGGAAGAGATGGTACAGAAATCTCAGTAATAGCTGAAAATTTTGTAAATAGATTATTAACAGATCAAGATGCATCTTTATTAAATAAATGGACGATATACATTTTCCCTGATGTTAATGTAGATGGAAGAATATATGGATATACAAATAATGGACCAGGAAGAACAACATTGACAAGTGCATCAGGAAATAACGGAATAGATTTAAATAGATGTTGGTCAACAAGTTTTGTACCAATGTATAATAGTAGAAACTATACAGGGTCACAACCATTTTTAGCATATGAATCAAGATATTTAAGAGACTTCTTATTAAGTAAAAGAGCGACAAATGGACAAACAATACTAGTTGATTTACATGGTTGGACAACACAAGTAATAGGAGATAGTGGAATTTGCAACTATTATAAACAACAACTACCATCATGTAGATATACTTCAAGTTATGGAAAAGGATATCTAATTAACTGGGCAAGAGAAAACTTAGGAGCAAATGGAAGAACTGCAAGATCAGCATTAATAGAATTGCCAAATATAGGAGCAAATGGTAAAAAGATAATGAGCCATCAAGATGTAGTAAATTCAGGGTATTCAGATAAATATATAAATGCTACATTAAATATGTTAAGAGGTATAGTATAATGAATAAAAAGAAAATATTAGTTATAGTTTTAATATTTATACTAATATTAGTTATTGGAATAATAGTAATAACTAATAATTTAAATAAAGAAAAAGAAGGAAATACTAATAATACAAATACAGCAAATTTAGAAGTTCCAGATGTAGAAATTGATAAAAATCAAGTTGATTACAATAATAACGCAACAGTAAATGAATTAAAAGATTTTACAGGAGCAAACGGAGATTCAGATTTATACGAAGTTGCAACAGAATATGACGGAAGAAAAGTATTGAAAATAAAAGACAATAAGCAATATGATGTTGCAATAGCAGGAATAATAAAACAAGGAAAACCAGAATTTTCTGAAATAGACAAATTAAAAGAACAAGCACCTAGTAAATCAGGAATATGGATTTCAGAAAGAAGTAGAACTGAATTTTTAAATTTACTAAAAGGTCAAACTGATTCAAAATACGTAATTAATGAAGAAGGATATTTAGCAATAGAAGATAAATCATCTCAAAATGATATGGACAAAAAATTTGAAAGTCTAATTTCAGGAAGTAAACTATTTGCAATAGATATATCAGGAACAGATTATACTATTGATAGTGTAACAGGTGAAATTGTTGAAAATCCTTTTGAACAATTAGACCCATATCAAGCATTTGATTATGTTGCAAATGATAACAGTTATATAATTATAGTAACAACAAATAAAGAAAAATCTTTATCTAATAAAGAAATATTAAATTCAATAATAGAGCAGATGACAAATGCCTAACCTTGTTGTATACAGGAAAAACCAATTTATCACAAGATGAGTTATAAAGATTATATAGTATATTAAATAAATTTTTCGGTTCAATACATAATTTAAGAAATTCTAAATTAATTTAATATATTATATAATCTTTTTCAAATTAACAATACTATAGATAAAATTGCGTTACAATTCACAGTCGTATATAGCAAATAATCTTGAAAAGGTTTAATTAATATTTTTCGAAGTGAGCTCGTGTGGGGACCGGCTAGCTAGAAAATGTTAAAATTAATTAAATTTTAATTTAATTAATTTTATACAGTTTCTGCGATGTTGGGACGAACG
>CAJFJY010000047.1 GCA_904384205.1 uncultured Clostridia bacterium
TCTTTGATTTTGAGCCTGAATGAAAGAGGCTCATCCAGAAATATTATAAATTCTTTTCGAATGAAGTGAACAGATTTTTATAAAATAATATAATTTAGTTTAAATAGTTTAAAAATTTCTTATAAAAGTTGCCAAATTGCCCCGTCCCTTTTGTCAACCAATTAACAATTTTATTATTATCAAGCATACTGCACCTGGTAATCCTAATAGTCCTATTACTATGCTAGTAAATATATTAAGTCCTATGTGAAAGCCAAAATTTGCTCCTATTAGATTTATTAGAAATATAACTACTCCACCTAATATTGAATTCAATATTAATTTAAGGACTTTTTTTATTGGTACTATAAATATTTTTCCAAATAAAAATATGAAACATATACATGCTAAATATGTAATGATATTTGTAGGCATATTAATCCACCTCTGTCATTTTATATTATTACATTTTTATGTTTCAATTTGGACATATATTACTTATTCAAATTATTATATTACATTTTCTTCATCCCAATATTTGATTTCCATTTCTTTTATAAAATCTACATTCATTCCTTTACTTTTTGCTACTTTAATTAGATAATTCAATTTTGCTTGATTTGCTTTTATTTGATATATATAATAATCAATTAAATCTGAATCAGCAAATTCAAAATTCTTATTTGCATTTTTTAGCTCTTCTTTTGTTTTACTTATTATTTTTATTAAATCACTTTCTTTTTCAAATTCATTTTTTTCAATAATTTGTGTTTCCTTTTTAAATTCTTCCATACTAATCACTTCCCTTCCCCAAGGTATAAATCTGGTTGGAAAAGAATTAAATTTTGGCAAGGAAAACGAGTTTGAAATTTATGAGGCGTACGTGTGTACGTTGATTAAATTTCAAGTGAAGTTTGACGACGCCAAAATTGTAATTATTTTTCAACCTTATGCCTCCATTTGAATATTTTATATTCTTCTAATTACAATTTTTTAGTATTATATGCAAAATTTACTAGGTTATTCTTATTAAATGAAAATATTGCAAAAACACTTGATTTTTTAGGCATTTTATAGGATAATATATATGTATGTAGTGAAAATGAAAGGAACTTTTATATGAAGATTATTGATAAGTTTTTAAAGAAATTAAATGTTAATAGAAATACTTTTGTAACATACATTTTAGTGCTACTTACAATTTATATTATGGTTGATAGAATAGTAGAAGTGTTGTTGATAGTATTTACTGGAGTTTCATATTCTTATTGGGGACCAATACAATATACATTAGCTTTAGCATGCCCCGTTTTTGCATTTCTGTTTTCTGGTAAATCGGAGTTTGCAACATCAAATGCACAAAAAGTTAGTATTTTTAATGTATTTATTATAGCTTTTGCAACTATTGCGATTTCAATGTTTGTACAATGGCTTAATATGGGGGTTTGGCTATTTTTAGTATCAGTTCCTGATTATGTTGATTTAGTTACAAACTTTTCGGAATTGTTTAGACCTGCCTTAACTTCAATTGCTATATTTATACCGATTGTGATTGGCTATAAAGTATTTGATTTTCTATATTTTGATGTTAATGATACATTAGATGAAGTTCGTTCTATTTGGGACTATGGTGGAATAGATTTATCTAATACAAAAGAAGGACATGGACCATATACTTGTGAAATGTTTTTCTGTAAAAATAAAGAAACTGGAAAAACTATAGTTATACCAGAATCTTCAAGATATCAATGTACATTTGTATGTGGTGGTTCTGGAACTGGTAAAACTTCTTTAGTTTTTGAACCTTTAATTGCAAGAGATCTAGAAAGGAAATTTTTCTTTAGAGAAATTTCTAAGGAAATGGGATTTACAGCATTAAAAACTGGTATTGCTTATCTAAAGAAACCATATGATAATGAATATTTAAATGAACATTTTAATTTAAATATGCTAGCTCCAAGTGATGGAAAAGAAACTATTTTTAAAGCATATATGAAGAAAATGATTTTGGCAGAAATGCCTGAAATGACTTACAAAAATTGTGGAATTACAGTAATGTCTCCAGATAAAGACATTTCTTCTCATATGATGGATGTATGTAAAAATTTTGAAATTCCATATAATGTGATTGATCCTTCTGATCCAAATTCTATAGGATTAAATCCATTTGTATATGATGATCCTAATAAAATTGCAATAACTATATCTTCTGCTTTAAAGTCTATGTACACTAATTCTCATGTTGAATTAGAAGATGTATATCGTGAAGATGTTGTTATTCAAGCTATTGAAAATATTTCTATTTTATTGAAAGAAATGTATCCTAGAATGAATCAAGGTTGTTTACCTAACTTAGAAGATATGCTTAAAATGTTTACAAACTTTGATTTAATTGAAAAAATGTGTAAAATTATGGAAACAGATCAAGATTTGAAAGAAAAATATGCTGTACAATTAGCTTATTTTAAAAAGAACTTTTACAGTGATGGCACAGCTAAAGAAATGACTGAAAAATATATTTACTCTGCTGTTTCTCAATTAGACAATTTATTAAGAATTCCTGGAGTAAAATCTATTTTATGTAATAGATATGACAACTTAAATGTTGAAAAAATGTTGGCTAATGGTGAAGTTACTTTTGTATGTACAAGAAGAGGAGATTTAGGTTCTTCTGGTCATCGTGCTTTTGGGTTATTTTTCTTAATAACTTTAGAAAATGCAGTTCTAAGTAGACCTGGAAACGAAAAATCTAGAGTTCCTCACTTCTTATATATTGATGAATTTCCTGATTTTATTTGCAAAGATTCTGAACCAATATTTACTATGTTTAGAAAATATAAAGTTGGTACAACTATTTCAGCACAAAACTTATCTCAATTAGAAGGAATAAATAATAAAGAAAATTATAGAAAAACAATACTTGCAAACTGTGCAAACAAAATATTCACAGGTAATGCTACTAAAGAAGATTTGGAATGGTGGGAAATTGAATTTGGACAATACCGTGAATGGAAATATTCTAATACTATAGACTTCGATAAAATGAAATATGATAGTAAACATGGTAGTGTTGAATGGAAATTTACTCCATATTTTAAAGTTGGTAAATTACAAGGTGCTATTGGTCAAAAAGATTGTGCTTATAAAATTAGAGATGATGGTGGTAAACCAATGGTAGGTCCTGGTAAATTAAATTATCTTGAATCAAAATATAAAGAACATCAAAATATTAAGGTTTATGACTTTGGCAAATATTCAGATTCTGTAACAACTGCTACTGAAGATGATAACGATACTCATAAAAGAACTAAATTTAATCCTAAGAAATTGGACTTTATTGATGAAAGAAATGAAATAAACCCTATTCAAACAGATGATACAGATTCAAAATTCTTATTTGATAATGATGATGCAATTATTGTTAATCTAAAAAAGGATGATAATAAATAATATTTAAGACGAAGATTTTTAATATAAAATCTTCGTCTTTACTTATTCTTCATTTACAATTGTAATCCTACTAATTCTAATATCATTCCTGAAATTACACCTATTGCATATAATAATACTACTATCTTTACATTTTCTTTTAGATTCTTATTTGTTTTAAATAATACAGCAAGTCCTACTCCTGCTCCTGTTAATAATCCTGCTATCATACTTCCTGCTGAAATTAAATTTTCTAAATACATATTAGTTATAATAACTGATGCTGCACAGTTTGGAATTAATCCTATCAAACTTGCAATTACTGGACCTAATATTTTTCTATTTAATAATAGATTTGATATATTTTCTTCTCCTATTAGATAAACTGCTACATTTATTATAAATGTAATAATTATTATAAAAATAAATATATTAATTGTATGTTTTAAAGCAGATTTTAATATACTTCCATCTTCACAATGACAATGATCATGTTCACACAAGGTTTCTATTTCTATATTTTCGTCATTGTTTTTTTGTTTTTTCTTATTTATTGCTCTTATAACAAAGTCAATTATAAATCCTGCAATCATTCCTATTAATAATTTAATTCCTAATATTTTTAGTATAATTACTGGTGATACTGCTTCAGATATAAATATTGGTAACATTTCGTCTGATGTAGATAAATACACAGCGATTAATGTTCCAAGAGTTATGACTCTACCTGCATATAAGTTTGTTGCAGATACAGAAAATCCACATTGTGGAAAAATACCTAAAAAGCTACCTATGATTGGTCCAAATTTTCCTGATTTCTTTATAGCACTTTTTGATTTTTCTCCCATTTTATGTTCTATGTATTCCATTATTAAATATGTAATAAATAAAAATGGTAATATTTTTATGCTATCTATTAGAGTTTCTTCTATTACTTCTAACATGTTTCCTCTCCTTCTTTATTTGAATATCTTTTTTACTATTAAGCAAGTTTTTTCATATATTCTTTCAAAATATTTGCACATCTTCTAGATGCAAGTTCTTCAAATTGTTCATATTCCATTGCATTGTTATCACTATTAGCTGTATCTGATATGCTTCTAATTATTACAAATGGTATTTCTTCTAAATAGCAAACTTGGGCAATCGCCGCACCTTCCATTTCAACACATTTTGCATCAAATTTGGCATATATTTTATTTTTCATATGAGATTCAGTACAGAAAATGTCCCCTGATGCAATTGTTCCTGTTTCTATTTTATATATTCTATCTTCTGTATTTTTTATTATCTTCTTAAAATCTTCTACTAAGTTATGATTACTATATATTCTATCACCTATATCTGTTATGTACCCTTTAGTATGTCCAAATGCTGTTATATCAAAATCATGTTGTACTAATTCTTCTCCTATCACTATATCTCCGACATTTAGCATTGGATCCAGAGCCCCTGCTGCTCCTAAATTTATTATAGATTCTAATTTGAAATTATCTATTAACATTTGTGTCATTCTAGCTGCATTTACTTTTCCTACACCGCTTTGGGCAATTACACAAGGTATTTTTTCTATTTTTCCTTCTAAGAAAATTTCATTTCTTATGTTTTTTTCTTCAATTTCATCCATTATATTTTTTACTGATTCATATTCTTTTTCTGTTGCTAAAATTATTGCTATCTTTTTCATATATATCACTTTCCTTTTTATTTATTTTACTAAAGCAATTATATCACTATTTATCCATTCTTGTTAGAGTTTTTTCATATTATCATATTAATACACTTATATTTGATTTTTCGCTATTTTGATATCAATATAAATGCATTAATATAACAATATTTTATAGTTTTTAACATTATAGGAAATGCAATTTTCTACAATGTTAAAAAATAGAATATATTTGTCTATTGAGAAATATATTCTATTTTTTCATTTTGTATTTTAATTATTATTGAAGTTCTATAACAGCTCCTACTTCTGTGAATTTAGCTTTTAATTCTTCTGCTTCTTCCTTAGAAACATTTTCTTTAACTGTTTTTGGAGCTCCATCAACTAAGTCTTTAGCTTCTTTTAATCCTAATCCTGTAGCATCTCTAACTACTTTGATAACTTTTATTTTTTGGTCTCCTGCTTCTTTTAATACAACATTAAATGAAGATTTCTCTTCTGCTGCAGCTCCTGCTGCTGCTCCTCCAGCTACTGGTGCAGCTGCTGCTACTGCTGATACTCCAAATTCTTCTTCTATAGCTTTTACTAAATCTGCTAATTCTACAACTGTCATTTTTTTGATTTCTTCAATCATTTCTTCTTTACTCATTTTTATTCCTCCTAATTTTATTTAATTTTTTATAAATTTTGTTTGCTAACTAATATGTTTAGCATTTTTTATTTAAGCTTCTGCAGGTGCTTCAGTTGTTGCTTCTACAGCTACTGTTTCAGCTCCTGATTCTTTTTGAATCTTTACTTGATCAAGTGCAACTGCCAATTTTGAAATATTTGCAAGTAATGCACCAGCAAGCATAGATAGTAATGTTTCTTTTGAAGGTAATTTTGCAATTGTAATTATTTCTTCTGCTGACATTACTTTTCCTTCTATAACTCCACCTTTAATTTTGTAGTAGTCGTTTGACTTTGTGAAATTATATATAACTTTTGCAGGTTCTAAGTAATCTTCGTTAGTCATAATTACAGCTGTTGGTCCTTCTAATTCGCTTTCTAATCCTTCTATTCCTGCTTCTGCTAATGCTCTTCTTATAATATTATTTTTTATAACACTATATTTTGCATTTGCATTTCTTAGATCTTTTCTTAAAGCAGTAACATTTTCAACATTTATTCCTCTGTAATCTGTTAAAAGTACTAATTTAGCTTCTTTCATTTCATTTGCTAATTTTGTTACTTCTTCTTTCTTTTGATTTAATATTTTTTCACTTGCCACTTTTTTTCACCTCCTATATGTATTTATATATGTCTTTTGACATTTTAACAAAATAGTGCGTTGGCTTTAATTATATAAGTTTATTATACACAGACAAATCTAGCTTCGCTAGACCATTTCTCTACTGTTCAACTTTTGTTATATTAATTTAAGGTCTAGCAAGAAGCATGTAAGATTTGTCGACGCGAAAAATTGCTTAGCAATTTTTCTGTGCATCTTATTTTTACATTATAGGAAACTGCATTTCCTATAATGTAAAAATAGCACTTCTTCCTACGAGATAGAAGAAGTGCATAAAAATATACTATAAAATTAAACATTATAAATTCAAATTTATAAAATATTTTTATTTTCTTTTACCTCGGTAGGACTTATATTTGCCTACTGTCTTTGGCTTTTATTCTATAATTTTCTTATTTTTGGTCTATAAATATTCCAGGTCCCATTGTTGTTGATATAGCAACACTCTTAATGTATTGTCCTTTTGCTGCTGCTGGTTTTGCTTTTATTATAGCATTGATTATTGTTTCATAGTTTTCTTGTAATTTGTCAGCTCCAAATGAAACTTTTCCAAATCCTAAGTGAATTATATTAGTTTTGTCTAATCTGTATTCTACTTTACCAGATTTAATTTCATTTATTGCTTTTGTTACATCCATTGTAACTGTTCCTGATTTAGGGTTTGGCATTAATCCTTTTGGTCCTAATACTTTTCCTAATCTACCTACAACTCCCATCATATCTGGTGTTGCAACTATAACATCATAATCAAACCAGTTTTCATTTTGTATTTTTGGTATTAATTCTTCTGCTCCAACATAGTCAGCTCCTGCTTTTTCCGCTTCTTCTGCTTTTGGTCCTTTTGCAAAAACTAGAACTTTTTGTGTTTTTCCTGTACCATTTGGAAGAACTACTGTTCCTCTTACTTGTTGGTCTGCATGTTTAGAATCAACACCTAATTTTACGTGTAATTCTACTGTTTCATCAAATTTTGCTTTAGGCATTTTTTCAATTAAATCTAAAGCTTCTTTAATATCATATAATTTGTTTTTTTCAACTAGCTTTTCGCTTTCTGCATATCTTTTTGCTAATTTTTTCATTTTTTACCTCCTTTGGTTTTAACGAGCTATGCTCTCCCAATTAATTAATTTATTTATTTTTTATTATTATATTGTAAGCTTTTATCTGCTAAAACAAATCAAAATTCGCATATTGTACATTTTTAATTATTTTCTTATACTCTATTCTAAAATTGATTAAAAGTATTAAGATGTGCATTTTTGATGTTTCAATTATGACGAGACTATGCGTTTGCATGTCGATGAGTAATTAAAATATCGAAAATGTGCAGATTGATGCTTTTAAGCGATTTTACTCTGTAACTACTACACCCATAGACCTAGCAGTTCCTTCAACCATTTTCATAGCTGTTTCTATAGAAGCTGCATTTAAGTCTGGCATTTTTTGTTCTGCAATAGCTTTTACTTGTTCTTTAGTTATTTTTGCAACTTTTTCTTTGTTTGGCTTTCCAGAACCTTTTTCAATTTTTATAGCTTTTTTGATTAATACAGCAACTGGTGGAACTTTAGTAATAAATTCAAATGATTTATCTTTATATACTGTAATTACTACTGGTATTATCATTCCTGGTTGATTTGCTGTTCTATCATTAAATTCTTTTACAAATTGCATGATATTTACACCACTTGATCCTAATGCTGGTCCTACTGGTGGAGCTGGTGTTGCCTTACCTGCCTCTATTTGTAATTTGATAATATTTGTAACTTCTTTTTCTGCCATTTTTAATTGGCACCTCCTCTAATTATTTTAGTTTTTGAACTTGTGAAAATTCTAATTCTACTGGTGTATTTCTACCAAACATAGAAACTAGAACTTTTACTTTATGTTTTTCTTTATTAATTTCTTGTACTGTTCCTACAAATCCTTCAAATGGTCCATTCATAACTTGTACTTGTTCATTTACATCATAATCAACATTTATTGTTGCTTCCTCAAATCCCATATTTCTTATTTCTTCATCAGTTAATGGTATAGGATCTGTTCCTGAACCAACAAAGCCTGTAACTCCTCTGGTATTTCTTACTATATACCATGTTTCTTCAGTTACTATCATTTTGATTAAAACATATCCAGGAAATACTTTTTTTAAATTTGTTTTTCTTTTTCCATCTTTTATTTCTATTTGTTCTTCCATAGGAACTATAATATCAAAAAAGTAGTCTTCTAATTCTCTGTTCTTTATTGTATTTTCTAAATCTTTTTTTACTTTATTTTCATATCCTGAATATGTATGTACTACATACCATCTAGGATTCATGTCATAATCTTTTTGGGACATTTGATTTTATCCTCCCTTTTGATTTTATTGTACATTATTCTGTTTGATTAGTTTGGTCTGTTGAATCTGTTGAGTTTGCACTTTCATTTGTTTCTGCAGTTGCATTTTCTGTTTCTGATGTATTTGCTTCTGCTTCATTTGTTTCAGTGCTATTAGCTTCTGTTTCGTTTGTTGTGCTATTTGCATCAGATTCGTTTGTTGTATTGTCTGTTACATTTTCAGTTGTTGAAGTATTAGATATTACTTCTTTCAATTTTTCTACTCCAAATTTGTTTATTGAATTAAATGCTAAATCTAATACAAAAACTATTACTACTGTTATTAATACTATTGCAATTACTGCGGCAGTATTGTTTACTAATTGTTTTGGTGTTGGCCAAACTACTTTTTTTAATTCTGTCTTGAAACTTTTAAAAAAACTTTTTTTGTTTTTATTTGTTTCTTTATTAGCTTTTACATTATCTTTATTATTTTTGTTTGCTTTTTCCTTAGCCATTTTATATCCTCCTTAAAATAGCCTATAATTATTTTGTTTCTTTATGTGTTGTACGCTTTTTGCAGAACTTACAGTATTTTACTAATTCTAGTCTATCTGTATTATTTCTTTTGTTTTTTGTTGTTGTATATGTTCTGTTTTTGCATTCTGTACATTCTAATGTTATGTTTTCTCTTGGTCCTTTTGATGCCATTTTAATACACCTCCGTATTTTACCTTACTTTTTAAACGATGTGAGCATATGTCCGTAATAACATATGCTCAATTATTTTACCACTTTTTCCTTAATATGTCAACGCTTTTACTTAAATTTTTTCTTCTTTTTTTGTACTGAAAATCCAAATTTTCCAAGCTTTTTACCCAAACTATAATATCCTCCATTTGCATAAGCAATTAAATCACATTTTGATATATCAAATGCTCCTTTTTCATCTATATATTTTTCATCAGCATCGATTGATAAAACATCTGCTACAAATAGATGATGACTTCCTAATTCTTTTATTTCTTTTACTTTACATTCTATAGAAACTGGACTTTCTTTTATTAATGGGCATTGTACAAATTTTGCTTTTTCTTTATGTAATTTCATTTCTCTAAACTTGTCCACTTTTGCTCCTGTTTTTACTCCACACCAGTCTGTTGCCCTTACTAAATCTTTTGTTGTTAAGTTGATTACAAATTCTCCTTGTTCTTTTATTAAATTGTATGAATATCTTGTTGGTCTTACAGATATATATACTATTGCTGGATTTGTATTTAGTATTCCTGTCCATGCTACTGTTATTATGTTTGATTTTTCCATTGTTCCACAACTTACCATTACAGCTGGTATTGGATAAATAAATGTTCCTGGTTTCCAAATTGTTTTTCCCATGTTATCAATCCTTCTATATTTTATTATCTATCACCTTTATCTCCATCTTGATCTTGATTTTGATCTACTATCCCTAATTCTATATTTCTTAATTGTCTTGTTGCACTTTTCTCTAATCCGCTTTCTTTTATTTTGCTTTCTTCTATTGTCCCAATATATGGGTTATTCTCAACTCTTGCTTTTTCTAAAGCTTTATAAACTGTTGCTTTATATTCTTCATCCTTTTCAAATTTATCTAAATCAATTTCTCCATATAAGTTTATTACTTCACTTGTGATAGAATTTTGATTAGCCCTTATAACACTATATTTTGTTAATTGTTCATTTTTCTTTCCAGAAAGTTTATCTGTTAAATTAAATATTCCATCTTTTGTTATTAAAAATTCGCCATCTCTTACTCTATTCTTTCTTCTTGCTAATAATATATCTGCTTCTCCTCTTCGTTCTGAAGATATTTCTCCTGTTGTAACATCATAATATATTTCACTTTCTTTTTGTTCTGGCGGAACTAATTGATTAAAATTCATATGCATTTTTAACAATTCTCCTACCACATTTTCATTTTTTAAGAAATCTAGTTCTCTAATATCTTTTCTTCTTCCTTTGATTATTGCTTGATTTTCTTGTGCTCTCTCAACTCCTAATGCTGCATTTGGTCTTTCTGAATTTTGTAGCACTTTATTTCTTATTGCAATACTAGTATCATCATTGCAATATACATATGCACTATTTAACAAATTTATACTAGATTCTAATTTTGGATCACCTTCTTTATATGTATCAATTAGTCTTTTCTTTATTTCTTGATATTTTTCCTTGACCATTTTTCTCGTTATTTTTTCCTTTTTATTTTCTAATTCTAATACATTCCAATAATACATTAATATCAATCCTTTCTCTTTATGTGTTTTTAATATTTTTCTTTTTTTATACATTATTATTATATCATATATAATTTAAAAATCAAAATATAAAATTAGAAATTAATCTACATACATTAATAATATATATACATTAATTTCTAATTTTAAGAATAAATTGGAAAACTTTAAAATTTATGACAATTTTAATTTTTTCTTTGACTTTCCTATTAGATAAAAAAATCTAGCGACAACCTATTTTCCCAGCAGGGTAACCCGCAAGTATCTTCGGCACACTCAGGCTTGACTTCTGTGTTCGGAATGGGAACAGGTATTTCCCTGAATGTCATCATCACTAGAAAATTATTGTATGCAATTATTTATAGCACACTCAAAAATACATAGATGAAATTTCGTTTTAGTTCTTCGATTTCTTCCTTCACAAATTTGTGTATTTGTGGTTAAGCCCTCGATTTATTAGTATTGGTCAGCTTAATACATTACTGCACTTACACCTCCAACCTATCTACCACATAGTCTACGTGGAATCTTA
>CAJFJY010000048.1:0-4180 GCA_904384205.1 uncultured Clostridia bacterium
AGAAAAAAATATGGTACTTTCAATGAGCGATACACATAAAAGTACAGATTTATCAAGTATTTGCTATGCTATACTTGAAGAACTTTCAAAAACACCTAACTATCCAATCAAAAAATGTCAAAATTGTGGAATGTACTTTATTCCAACGTCAAAAGTAGATGAAATTTATTGTGATTACCCAAAAAAAAATTCAAAACCTTGTATAGATTTAGGTGCTTTTCAATCTTATGCAGAGAGATTAAAACAAAATAAGGCTATGGGAGAATATAGAAGAACATACCAACAAAAATTTATGCAAGTTAGAAAAAAATAAAGACAATAAAAAACTTGTTCAGGATTTTGAAACTTGGAAAAAACAGGCTAAAGAAAAAAGACAAACTTACTGAAAATGAAGTTTATTAATGGATTATAGAGAACAAATGAGTTTTTACATAATGTTGTTTACATAAGTCGTTTTTTGACAATTATAACATAATATGTTATAATGTAAGTATGCAAATGCTCCAAGAGAGTAATTTTGCAAATAAAAATAGGGCTATAGCCCGAAGGAGTCTCATTATGATCAAAGACATCAAAGGAAAAATCAAGAATCTGTACGAAGAAATCTGGAGTGCTCGTAACGTTGTGAAAGACATCATTGGCTCTTTAGAGACTTGTGATGACGACACAAACCTGACTCAAAAGATTGGCATTTATGCTCGGCAAATGCCGGAATTTAAGATTCTGACAGAGCAACGAGTTGCTTGCCTTTCAATCGTTAGGCAGGTCTGCACCGGAGAACTGAGTCTGGAAAAATCTCTTGAATTTTTCCACGCAGCCGAAAAGCAGTTGAATGAAGCGTTGGAGTGCATTAAATTGTAATTACAATTTCAATTTACTCATTGAACTGCAATGGGGATATGCTTATTTTTAGGCATATCCCCATCTCCATTTTTACAATGTTAATTCTTCTTCTCTTTCTTCGTGTTTAATTTGTTTTTCTGGATCTATAAAAGTATTTGTTTCCTTTTGAAAATCTCTAATGACTTTGTTAAGTAAAGTGCATAAGTTTTGGTACCTTTAATTTACACACTTTATTTTACACTATCCTTTTCAATGCATTATTGATATTATTTATTCATAAAATTTATCTTTAAGTAACTTACTTAAGGAATTTTTTTGCTTTCAAATAATTTATAACTAATTCTATTCTTTATTTTTATCTACTTTTTTGAACAATATCAACTATATCTGTTATATACTCTCCAATTATTGGTATATTTAAAGCGACTATTCTTTGTAGTAATATTATTAAAATTGCTGTTATAACTGTAACACCAATTCCTATTCCAATACCTCTAAAAATTCCTGCTATTAGATTTCGTTTAAGCATTTCTTTTTTATTTCCTAATAACATTGCTAATTCTGATATATTGCCTTCTTGCAGTGTTTTATTTAATTGTTCTATTGCTTTTTCTAAAATATTATATTTTTTCTTTTTTACAAACATAAAAAATCCACCTACTTTTAAGATGGATTTTTTTTCTTATTTTATACTTGTTTTATTGCTATTACAAATTTAAATTATAAATATTTGAATGGAATTACTTTATTTTTTTCGTCTAGATTCACTATTTTGTCATACATGCATATTATTGCACCTTCTCCAACTTCTTTTATCTTCTCTAATGCTTTAAAATTAACTATCATATCTTTAGTTGGATTTGCTGTCTTTTTTATTTCTAATGGATATAATTTACCATTTTGCTCAATAATTAAATCTACTTCTCTTTTTTCTTTGTCTCTATAGAAATATATAGGTGGTCTTAATTCTCCGCTATTATAATAACTTTTAATAATTTCTACTATTACATAGTTTTCAAAAAAGTTTCCTGACATTGTCCCTGCTTCTAATACTTCACTAGTTTTCCATTTTGTTAGGTATGCAGCTAATCCTGTATCTAAGAAATATATTTTTGGTGTTTTAACTGCTCTCTTCATTATATTATTATAATATGGTTCAAGTATATATACTATATTAGATGCAATTAATATAGATAGCCATCTTTGTGCTGTAGGAATTGTTATTCCTACCTCACTTGCTATACTATTTAAGTTTAGCAATTGCCCAATTCTACTTGCTAATGCTGTCATAAATTTTAGAAAGCTAAGTGTATCACCTACTTGTGTTAAACTTCTTACATCTCTTTCGATATATGTGCTTACATACATAGCATAAAACATATCAATATCATTTTCTTCTTGATATAATACTGGCATTGAGCCTTTATGAATAATCTCCCATATTTCATCATAAGAAATTTCTTTTTTATATTTCTCCCTTTTATTTAAATATTCTTCTGTGGGTATAAATGGTTCATTAAAATCTATTTCTTTTATTTCTCTAAGGCTTAGTCCTAACAAATTTAGGATTCCTACACGTCCAGCTAAGCTCTCGCTAACATCTTTCATTAGGTTAAATTGTTGTGAGCCTGTTAAGTAATAAAGTGCCTTTTTTTCGCTATTATCTACTGCAATTTTTATGTATCTTAGTAGATTTGGAGCATATTGTATTTCATCAATTATAATGGGTGGTTTATTTGCTTTTAAAAATAGTTCTGGATCTTCTACTGCTGATTGATTTAAAATCATATCGTCTAATGTAATATAATTAATATTTGGGTTCATATTTTTTAGCATTGTTGTTTTTCCTACTTGTCTCGCTCCTGTTACTAAGATTGTCTTAAACATTTTTTCTTGTTTTTTAATTATATTCTCAGCTAATCTTTTAAAATATTTCATTTCGCACCTCCGACTAATATAATATTTAATATTATTATAGTCGCAAAATTGTTTTTTGTCAACTTTTATTCTGTCATATTGTTTTGAGTATTATTTGTAACTACATTAGTGTCATTAACCACATTTTCTGAATTTATAGTATTTTCATTATTAGTTTGATTTTGATTATTTGTTTCTTCTAATGTTTTTAAAGAGTTAATTAATTCTTGTAATCTTCTTATATCTGAGCCTATCATTTCCCAATCATTATTTTCTACTGATTCAGATAAATTATCATTTGCTCTTATTATTGAATCAATTAATCCTTCGATATCGTCTGTATTTTCTACTTCTATATTAACCGCTTCTCTTGACAACAAATTTTGTAATGCTTCATTCAAATTATTTCCAATTGCCACCTTATTTCCTGATGATACTATTACCTTTTTAACTTTTGGTATGTTATTACTTGGATCATTTAACATCTCTTGATAAACTGGAACTACATATAATAAGGTATTATTAATAGGTACAGCTATCATTTCCTTTGTTACCCTTGTTCCTGTTGTATTTAAACTCTCGATTTCTGCTGATATAGCATCGTCTTGTTCAATTTGTTGTTCTAATTGCATTGGTCCTATTATATTACTATCTTCTGAAAATTTATACAATACCAATTTGTTCGTTTCACCCTCAGTTGTTCCAACTAGATATGATATTAGATTTTGTTTATCTTTTGGAGTATATATTTGTATTAATCCAATTTCATTTTCTCCTTCATCATTTACAATTGTGTAATATGGCTCTAATATACTTCCTGATGACCTTGCAATATTGCTTTTATTTGCTTTAGCAAAATCCCAAATGTCATCTGCTCTATATATTATATCTGCTTTTAAATTATGGTATGTCTTTAATAATTCTGCTTGTACATTATATAAATATTTTGGATATACAAAATGTTCTGCTATATCTGCTGGTATATCTTTTTGGAATAATCCTTCATACATATTACTATATGCCATTGCTATTGGGTCTGTTTCATCTGTTATATAATATGTGATTGTTCCATCGTATGCATCTATGATTACTTTTACAGAATTTCTTATATAATTTATTCTTTGATTTGAACCATCATATTGAATTGTTGTATATTGTGAATATGGATAATTGCTAGATATTGTATATGCATCTAATACCCATACAATTTTTCCTTCATTTGTTACAACTGTATATGGTTCTTCATCATATAGCAAATATGGCATTGCTTTTTTTGCTCTTTCAACTATATTTCTATTTATTAAAATTTTGCTATCATCAGTTATTTCACTTGAAAATGCTAATCTTAAATCACCTTTAGTTATTCCTAATATTAATCTGTCCCAAAATCCTAAGTTTAGTCCTGCATTTCCTGTATATG
>CAJFJY010000048.1:4229-16078 GCA_904384205.1 uncultured Clostridia bacterium
TTAATCCAAAATATATTCTTTGTTCTTCTGTGTTTAGTTTTTCATCTTCTCCTGAAACTTCTTTTTGAATATATTCTATTCCTCCATCTTCAGTTGTCTCACTTGCAGATGTTACTATTTGACCTCTACCATGTGTGTATTCATATGTTTTATTATTATATGTTCTTTCTGTGTTTGATATTTCTCTTGGAGATACATATACTAATTTATTTTCTCCATCAATATCATATTTTGCAAGATTTGCAGTTCTATATGAATAATATCCTGTATTTGTTTGATTGTATTCTAATGTTTCTAAAACTATATTTTCTGTAATTATTGGTATATTATTTATTATATCTCTATTTTCTCTTACTTCCTGTTCTGTTATTGTTCCTGAGCTTTCTAAGTTTACTGTTTCTAGATTTATATCATATGCACTAAGTGTGTTTGATATATTGTTTTCTATAAATGCTTTTTCTTTATCCAATTTATTTGAATTTACAAATATTAAATCAAATCCAACTAATACAACAAAAAATATTACTAAATAAATAGGAATTATTGCTAAACTTATTATTATTTTTTTAGTGTTTTTCTTTTTGAAATACATTACTGCACTGCAAACGCAAATTACTATTATGACCGCAAATATTGTATATCCCCATCTCTCTATCATGACATCTGTGTAATTTGCTCCTGTAAGTTCTATATTTGCTTGTGTTCCTTGAATACTTGTTGTTGTTGAATTTTCTATTGTTGTTATTGTTCCAAATAATATGTTTTGTGTATTTACTACTGTTGATAAACCTATTATTATTGCTACTAGTATTATATTTCTTTCTAGTTTTTTCATAAATAGGCTTTCTCTTAATTCATCTCTATCAACACCATTAAAGCATCTATTAAATGTTATTATGTAATATGCTGCCATGTAAATTGATAAACCTACTATTAGCCACATCAAATATGTTAATATGCCTTCAATTACTGGTTTTTGGAATATATAATATCCTATGTCTAGTCCAAAAATTGGGTCTGCTTTTCCAAATGCTGCATTACTGAAAAATAATTGTATCTTTTGTGTAAACATATATGATACTATAACACTTACAATTGCTGATACTACTAATGATATAGATTTATTTGGAAGTTTAGGCATTTGTTTCTTTTCTTTATCAAAAAATTCTTTTAGTCCTTTTTTGATTCCTCTATTTGTAAAATACATTACTATGTATAAAAATACAAAATTTATTGCCATAATCCCATATTGGTATTTTAAATTAGTAACGAATTCATTTACATATGCTTCTCCTAATTCTCTATATTCTAAATAGTTTCCTCTTAAAATAATAAATGTAATGCTTAAGAAAATTAGAATAAATATTATTACTAATATCATTCTAAGCTTGCTTTTGCCTTTTTTATCATTTTTTATATCTTGTTTTGTCTTTGCAGTACTTTCTTCTATTTTTTGATTTTGGATTTTATCGCTTTCTAATTCATTTTGTTTAATATTTTCTGTTGCATTGTTTTTTATTTCCTTGTTTTCAGGCATTTTATTCCTCCTTTTTTATTGTATAATCAATGCTCCCCTGCTATTCAATATTTTGCAATATTAATTTAATTGTTTTAAATTATTGCTTTTACAAAATCTTCTGAATTAAATATTTCCATGTCATCTATTTTTTCTCCAACACCTATAAATTTGACTGGTATTTTATTTTCTTCAACTATTCCTATTACAACTCCACCTTTTGCTGTTCCATCTAATTTTGTTAATACTAGTCCTGTTATATCTGCTTCTTGTTTAAATGCCTTTACTTGTGAAATAGCATTTTGTCCTGTTGTTCCATCTATTACTAATAACACTTCTTTATCTGCTTCTGGCATTTCTTTATTAATTACTTTTTGTATTTTATTTAATTCATCCATCAAATATTTTTTGTTATGTAATCTTCCTGCTGTGTCTACTATTAATATGTCTGCTCCTTGTTCTTTCGTTTGTTTTATTGCATCATATACTACTGAGGCTGGGTCCACTCCTTCTTCTCTTTTTACTATTCCTGCTCCTGCTCTTTTTGCCCATATTTCTAATTGCTCTACTGCTGCTGCTCTAAATGTGTCTGCCGCTGCTACTACTACTTTTTTTCCGTCTCGTGCTAATCTGTTTGCTATTTTCCCTATTGATGTTGTTTTTCCGACTCCGTTTACTCCTATTACTAAGATTACTGATGGTTTTGTGTTTAGATGTAATGATATATCTGCAACATCTAATATTTTTTGCATTTCTTCTCTTAATGCTTTTTTTACTTCTTCTTCTCCTTCAATTTTTTCTTTTTTTATTCTTTCTCTTAAACTGTCTATTATTTTTGTTGATGTTTCTACTCCTATATCTGACATTATTAATACTTCTTCTAATTCATCTAAAAATTCTTCGTCTACCTTTCTGAAATTACTAAATACATTGTTTATTTTCTCATCAAATGATTTTTTTGTTTTATTTAATCCGTTTTTTAATTTATCGAAAAATCCCATTTTCATCCTTCTTTCTTGTATTTTATTTGTTTTATTTTTACTTATGTGATTTTGATTTTTAATCACTTTAGTTTGACATTATTTAGTATACCATATTTTTTGCTTTTTGTATAGTTTTACCATTGACAATTGGTTATTTTTAATATATTATTTTTTTATGCCAATATAGCTCAGTTGGTAGAGCAACGGATTCGTAACCCGTAGGTCAGCAGTTCGATTCTGCTTATTGGCTCCATTAAGTAAAATCGTCGCACAAGACGAAAGTATTGATAAATCAACTGTAAAAGGTTGATTTTTTTGTTTTCGCTTTTATTTAAATTGCTTGATATGATTTTAACAGCAAAATATACCAAAAATAAATATATAAATGTTAATAAAAGCACTTGACAAATGCAAACATATGTTTTATAATGCCTGTAATATAAGATAAGGATGTGAAACTATGGAAGAAAATAAATTAGCAATTCAAAATGAACTATCTAATGAAGAAATAAAAAATTTAATATATACCATAAGAGGAAAACAAGTAATGCTAGATAGTGATGTAGCAAAGCTGTATAATTATGAAACTAAAAAACTGAATCAGGCAGTTAAAAGAAATATAGGTAGATTTCCAGAAAGATTTTGCTTTCAGTTAACAGAAGAAGAATTAAAAATTATGTGGTCACAAATTGTGACCACCTCAAAATTAGAAGATAATAAATACAGAAGCAAAAAATATTTACCCTATGTTTTTACAGAACAAGGAATAGCTATGTTATCAGGAATATTGAAAAGTGAAGTTGCTGTACAAGTTAGTATTAAAATTATGGATGCTTTTGTAGAAATGCGAAAATTTATAACTATAAATAAGAACTTATTTGAAAAAGTAATTTCTATTGAAAATAAGATGGATAAGAAATTTATTGAACATGACAAAAAATTTGATATAATATTTAATCAATTACAACATGAAGAAAGTATAAAACAAAGAATATTTTTTCAAGGTCAAATATATGATGCATATAGTTTAATTGTAGATATAATAAAAAAAGCGAATAAAAAGATTCTAATTATAGATAATTATGTTGATGATAATATTTTAAAAATGCTAATTAAAAAGAAAAACAATGTAGAAGTAGTTATTTTAACATCTAGCAAAAGTAATATTCAAAATATAGATATTCAGAAATTTAACAAAGAATATCCCATTCTAAAAGTTGCTAAAACAAATAAATTTCATGATAGATTTATCATCATCGATAACAAAGAAATGTATCATTTAGGCGCATCTATAAAGGATTTAGGAAAAAAGTGTTTTGGAATTAATAAAATAGAAGATAAAGAAATTATAGAAAAAATAATTCATTTCTAACTCAAAAGGTAAAACTAATAAATATTATATAAAAATTTAATAAATAGAGGAGATGATTTTTATGTTTGATTGTCATTATGATTTGCTTACATATATTTTAATGAAGAAAAATGATGTGAATTTTTTAAAAAATTATTGTAGGAAAGTTTATAATAAAAATAATATTACTGGTGGAATCTTTAATCTTTTTTATATGCCCCCTAAAGAAATGAAAGAAGAAATTGGTATTGAAGAAAATGAAATTAACCCAATTAAAAATCTTGCAGAAGTAAAGCAGTTTATAGAATCTAACAAACTTGTTTCAAAAGATATAAATTATATATTTGGTATAGAGGGGCTAGATTATTTGCAAAATATTGATGATATTGATATTTTGTACTCTTTAGGTTTAAAATCTACAAATATAGTTTGGAATAATGAAAACAAATTTGGTGGTGGTGCTAAAGCTAATAAAAATATTGGTTTAACAAAATTAGGCAAAGCTCTAGTAGAAAAATTAATAGATAAAAAAATAGCTATAGACTTATCACACGCAAACGAAAAAACTTTTTTTGATATTATTGATATATGTAAATATATGAAAAATCATGGTAAAGACCCTATCGTTTTTGCTTCTCATTCAAATACTAAAGCGATATGTGATGTTCCAAGAAATTTAACAGATGAACAAATAATTGCTATTAAAAATTTGGATGGTGTTATTGGTATTGTGTCAATGAAAAATTTTTGTATAAATACTGATGATATTTGTAATCCTAATATTGATTTTGAACAAAAGTATATAGAGCATATTAATTATATTAAAAATTTATTAGGTGGTATAGAAAATATCGCTGTTGCAACTGATGATATGAGATATTATTATATTGAACCAGAATATTATCAAAATGCTAATATATATTTACATTATGAGGTTAAAGAAAAATTGGAAAATGCTTTAATTAAAAATAGTTATAATAATTTTGAAATTGATCAAATTCTGGAAAATAATTTTAAAGAAAAGATTTTAAGTCGCTTATAAGGAAGGTTGCTTTTTCATATAGACATTTTGCTAAGTTAACCTTTAAAATAAGTAACCAACTTATATAATAAATGCGCGAGGAGATGTTTTTAGCATCTCCTCCTTTAAAAACTTTTACTTTGTCCTTACTTACAAATTAGGTTTTATCTTGACCTTATATGTTTAATATTATTTTTCATCTGCTTTGTCTTCGTCGTCATCTTCTACTTCTGGTAATTCTTCTCCTAAACTTTGTTCAAATGCTTTAGCAAAATTATCTCTAACTTTCTTTTCTACATCTTCTAGGACTTTTGGATTATCTTTTAGATATTTCTTAACGTTTTCTCTACCTTGTCCTATTCTTTCTCCATTATAGCTAAACCAAGAACCGCTTTTTTCTATTATATCTAGATTTACTGCCATATCTAAGATATTTCCTTCTTTAGATATTCCTTCTCCATAAATTATATCAAATTCGGCTTCTCTAAATGGTGGCGCTACTTTGTTTTTTACAACTTTCACTCTTACTCTATTTCCTTTTACTTCACCATCTTGTTTTATATTTTCTATTTTTCTAATGTCCATTCTAACTGATGCATAGAATTTTAATGCTCTTCCTCCTGTTGTGGTTTCTGGATTTCCAAACATTACTCCTATTTTTTCTCTTAATTGGTTTATAAATATTAAAACTGTTTTTGATTTATTGATTGCTCCTGCCAATTTTCTTAATGCTTGAGACATTAATCTTGCTTGTAATCCCATATGTGAATCTCCCATGTCTCCATCTATTTCAGCTTTTGGAACTAATGCTGCAACAGAGTCTACAACTATTACATCTAATGCACCACTTCTTACTAAGCTTTCTGTTATTTCTAATGCTTGTTCTCCTGTATCTGGTTGTGATACTATCAAATTATCAATATCTACTCCTAATTTTTTAGAATATACAGGATCTAATGCGTGTTCTGCATCTATAAAGGCTGCTTCTCCTCCCATTTTTTGTGCTTCTGCAATTATATGTAATGCAAGAGTAGTTTTTCCTGAAGATTCTGGTCCAAATACTTCTATAATTCTTCCTCTTGGAACTCCTCCTATTCCTAAAGCTATATCTAAACTTAATGCTCCTGTTGGGATAGCTTCTATTTCCATAGCTTTAAATTCTCCTAATTTCATAACTGAGCCTTTTCCAAATTGTTTTTCTATTTGGCTCATAGCAACTTCTAATGCTTTTTTCTTTTCTGCGTTCTCTACCATAATATTTCCTCCTCATTGTTTCTTTGTTGAACTTTTGTTTGATGTGTTCATTATACACCAAATTTTTGTTTTGTCAACACTTTTTTAAAAATTATTTATACCAATTTTCGATATTGTTAAATACATCATACCATGTAGGTGCTACATCTCCCACTAAACTTGTGCTATACGCTACTGTAAATTTATTGTTGTACAAACTTAGATATGGTACTTCATTTTTATATATCTCCCCTAACCTTTTGTATCTTTCTCTTAGAACATTTTCATCTGTTGTATTTTTAACTTCATTCATTATATTGTTCACTTCATCATTTGCGTAATTTGCTAAATTGTTGCTTCCAAAAAATGTTGTTAAATCTGGACTTAAAGATAGGTTTATACTACATAAAATCATATCATAGTTTTTATTATTTAAATAATTTGTATATTGTTCATCATTTGCTTGTATTATATTCATTTCAATTCCTTGGTTTGCTAGTTGCTGTTTTATATTTTGTGCTACTGCAACTCTTGTACTATCTGATGCTTTAACTACAAGATTAAGTGATAATCTTTGAGTTCTTCTATTTTCTGTTTTTTGCCAAAATTTATTTCTATATGTCCATCCTGCATCTTGTAATACTTGTTTTGCTTGATCTGGATTATATCCTGTACTAGAATCCTGTTCTTGATATATCCAACTTCCATAGTCTAATGGGAAACTAGATGTATAATATCTATTGTTAAATACACTTGAAACTATATTTGTTTTATCTATCGAATATGAAATTGCTTTCCTTACTTCTGACCTTGATAAGAATGTACTTTGAGTATTGAATGCAATAAAGTCATGTTCCCTTCCTTTTAATTCTTTTGCAGCATATCCTATTGTTCCAATGTAGTCTTGGATATCACTATTTTGTGTTGATATTAAATCTATATTTCCAGATTTAAAACTATTGTACATTTCTCCTATTGTAGAATATATATTTATAGTTATCTTTGTTAATGTTGGCTTTACAGATGTATTCCACCAATTTGAGTTTTGAACTAGTGTAATATATGATGATTGCACATCAGACACTTTATACATTCCTGTTCCTACCGGCACTATTGTTGAATTAAATTCTTTGTCTAAATAATATTGATATGACATTATTGGGAATGTTAGATTATATTCAAAAAATGGCACTTCTTGGTCTAAATTTATATTTATTGTATAATCATCTACAATATCAATGCTAGTTATATGCTGAACATTTGATGAATATATTGACCCTATTTCTTTTAATTTATTTACGGTAAACCTTACATCTTCTGCTAAGAATTTTTCCCCATCTGCCCATCTTACATTATCTTTTAACTTCACAATATATGTTGTTGCGTTTTGCTTTGCCACTTCTTCTGCTAAACAACTTTCTAATTTGTAGTCTGATGAAATCGTAAATAATGGTTCATATATAAGTCTACTAATATCTTGAATATTTTTATTATTACTTATAATTGGATTTATATTATCAAATGATGCTATTCCTAATGTTATTTCTGTTACTTTTTCTTTTTCTACATTTTCTTGATTATTATCAGCTTGTTCTTCATTGTCTGATTGTATTTTGACTACCGCAAATATTGTTATTGCTATAACAAATATGATAAATATGTATTTAAAAATATTTGATTTCATTTTTCACCTCTATCTTTTGTATCATACATTATTTTTAACAATTTTTCAATAACTATTTTTAATAAATTTATATAAATATTAGATTATAAATTGCAGTTGTTATAATGCAAATAACTATTCCACAGATTGTTGGTAGTAAGAAACTGATAATAGTCCATTTTAGGCTTCCAGTTTCTTTTTTTATAGTAAGTAAAGTTGTGGCACATGGGAAATGTAATATTGTAAATATCATAACATTTATGGCTGTTAAAATAGTCCAACCATTTTGAATTAATATATTTCCTATCATTTGTGTTTCTTCTATATTTACTAAAGAATTTCCTCCTAAATAGCACATTAATATTATTGGTAAAACTATTTCATTTGCAGGTATTCCTAGAATAAATGCTAATAATATATATCCATCTAATCCCATTATTTGTGCAAATGGATTTAGAAAGTTTGCTATAATTGTAAGTAGATTCTCTCCTCCTATTCCTATATTTGCAAATAACCAAATAACTATTCCAGCAGGTAATGCAACTGATATGGCTCTTCCTAATACAAACAATGTTCTATCAAATATTGACCTTACTAAAATTTTTTCTATTTGTGGTTTTCTATATGGTGGTAATTCTAATATGAATGATGATGGCATTCCTTTTAAAATTGTTTTTGATAATATCTTAGATATCACTAAAGTTAAAATTATTCCCAATAAGATTACAAATATTACTGATATTGTTGCAATTATTGATGCACCTATTCCTTGCATTGTCCCTGCTATAAAAATTGTTGCAATTGTAATTAGAAATGGAAATCTTCCATTACATGGTACAAAATTGTTTGTTAGTATTGCAATTAATCTTTCCCTTGGTGAGTCTATTATTCTGCATCCTGTTACACCACAGGCATTACAGCCAAATCCCATGCACATGGTGATGACAATATGGTAGTTTTGAAAAATGTTGATAAATGTGGTATCACAAGCTTTATAAAAGTAAAGTTTATGGTGTATTTTAAAATTTAATTATTACATTTAATATTAATCCTATAAAATAACTTAATATCGACATAGTATAAAATCATTGTAAAACACGGGTTTTGTGTGTTATAAAATTGACGAAACAAATTATTTTTTATATAATAGATATAATTATTTTACTGTTAAGATGGATGTGAAATTATGAATAATAAAAAATTATATACCTTAAAAGAACATGACAATTACTATTTTAAAAGATTGATTTTGACTTATCTACAACCTTCAAAATGGGAAAGAGCAATCCAGGAAAGTACAGATGTTTCTAAAACAGATTATAATGGAATATTAAGTTATAAAAATTATCCCATTATAAATAGAACACTAGATTTTGATATATTCAATTTAAAAAACATTTCTCTTCCAATAAATTTGCAATATAGAAATAATAGAAGACATACTGCAAGGTTTCTTACACAACAATATCTAGAAGAACTTGAAAAAGTAATAAAACTAGAATTACCAGATATTTCAGAAGAACACTTAGCTATTATTACATCAGAAGTGCGTAAATTGCAAGCAACAAACTCCTTAACTATTAAGGAAATTAATTTTGAAATATTACAGACAAAATATAAGCGATTATTTAATGAACAACAATTTAGTACCATTATTAAATATCCATATATACAAGATGCTTTAGTTTCCTTAGATGATGATGAATTAAAATGTTTTGAAATAGCTTTTCATTCTTATCTAGAAAGAGAAAATTTAATAATAAAAACTCCTGAACAATCAGAATGGAACTATAAGATGGAAGAATATATTGCTTCTTTAATGAGTGAACAATATAGGCAAGTAATTTTTGAGATATCACAACTAACAAGTAAAGAAGAACAAGAAAAATCCTATAAATTATTAGGATATATACTTGATAAACCTAATTATTATAACATTCAAAGTTTAGATGATTTAATGAATTTAGAAAGAACAAAAAAAGACATATGTAGAAAAATTATGTTAGATGAAGATATTTCTGCATATCCATTATTAGATGCAATGTCTAAAATCGAAAGGTATAGATTTGTAGGATTACAACATTTCGGTTTCTACCCTTCTTATGAACTAGCAAATATGTTTGATTCAACTATCGATGAAAATATTGATGGTGAAAATTTGTGGATTTTACAAACTTTACAAAAATTAAAGCAATTATATCATATATCTGATGAAGCTCAATTAAAAAACCGAATAAGTATATCTGAAATTCAACCATTTGTTAGTGAAAAAAAAGCATTTAGTACATTATTAAAACTATTGATAAAAACTCAAATAGAAAAAAACTTAAATAATAATCTTACAGAAATTTCACAACTACCTAGAATGGGAGAAAACGATAGAGGAAAATATCATCTAACAGAATACAATGGAACTATTTATGATGCAACTGATACTAATTTCAGTCTTATAGTAGCATCAGTCTCACCTTATACAAATTACAAACCCAAGGAAATCGAAAATTATAGAGAATATTGGGGTGGAAATCAGTTATCAGATTTGGCTAGTTATTCATTCATATGTCCTAGAAATTTAACAATTGCTAGTTTAAAAACTGCAAATCTTGGTTTTAATCAAGTAAGTGGATTAACTTATATGTGTCCTTTTGATTTAGATTCACAACTTGGGGAATTTACTCCAAAAGCAAACAATATCTGCTTTATGTCCACAGAAAGATTAGCTGATTATCAAAATTTAACAGAATTAAATAGTAAAAGAATTTCTCCAGATTATATTCCGCTTATAAAATGTTGGGGAGAAATCACCAATTTTAATGAAGCATTACAGGCTGCATACGATTTTTCGGATTCACATGTTCAAATCCCCATTGTTTTTATGGACTGGGACAAAATTAGATATGAACAAGCGATAGAAAATATAAAACTTATTTTAGAATATCAAAAAAATCCAGATAAATCTATGTTAAAACAAATTGCCCAAAACATGATATTTTATCAACAACCTGATCATGAAATTTATGGATACTTTTTAATAAATCATAATTATATGCTAGAATGCCTAGGAATCAACACAGACGAATTTGACAATTATGTAAGAGAACTCAATATAAATACTTTAGTTAGTAATATAAATCATCATATGGATTATTTAAAAGAAAAAAATTTAGAAATATCATTAAAAGATATATTAGGAGAAGAAATATATGATAGATAAATATGTTTTTTATATATTTAAGACATTATTATTTTCATTTGTATCGAATACAACTCATTTTAGTTGAATTGCAAAATTTTAATTGACAAAATAATAATAATGTGTTATTATTTAAATACAATAAAAATGTATCCTAGTTCAGGTTGAGGATAACATTTACTCGTATGTGTACCGTAACTACACATACTTTTTTTATTGTATAGGAAAAATCGACTTTTATCTTGACCACATGTGGATTTTTCCGTATACAACAAGGTTAAGCTACTTATATTCGTGTAATAATTGCGAAGCAATTTTACACATGTGGCGAAGCCGCTTTTCTTATACAAAAAAAACAGAGCAAGACCGTAACTTCCTACTCTGTTTCGACTATGTAATGACATATTTAGTCTTTATCCTTTTTGTTTTCTTCTACTTTTAATTGATTAACTAATCGTAGAATAAGCTCAGGTTGAGTCATCACATTTACCCCCTTTCCGTTCTATGTAAGAACTACCTTCATGACAAGAAAGGTTGCTATTATATTACAATATTTTACAGTAAAAAACAAGAGAACAGTAAATATTTATTTAAGATTTTTTTAATAACTATCGAATATATTATTTTGTTTTTATAGAGTACTATTTATAAAATTATAGTTTCGTAAAATGGAGCAAATTGAAATTTTTTTAATAAATTTTTGTTTCATTTTATTTTTTATCTAATACACTTGTTTCAATACTTTTCTGTCTTTCAATCCCTATTTACCTGTGTGGTGTTATAGGAGCGACATCGTTAGATGTCGCGTTAAGGAGACTTTTAGAACACTTCTTAGTATGATTAAAGTTGGTTATTTTATAAATTAATAAAAATAAAGGGAGAATTTTAA
>CAJFJY010000049.1 GCA_904384205.1 uncultured Clostridia bacterium
AGTACAAAAAATTAGGAAGAAAAGAAAAAAAGAAAGTGATAAATATAACAATGGATTCAAATTCGTAGATGTAGAAAACAATTTATATTCAGGACTTTTGTATTGTGGAAGATGTGGAACAGCAATGTATAAAAGAAAGGGAACAAGTGGTACAAGAAAAAGACCGGATAGTTATTTATGTAAAAAATATTGTAATGAAGGTGCTATAAAAGATATAAGACCAGATTATGGCTGTAAACCACACAGAATGCGAATAGAATATTTAGACCAAATTGTAAATGCATATATAGATAATTTAATTAGCAATCCTGAATTTAAAGATTTTGTGATGGATAATGTAAAAGCTATAAATACAAATAAAATGACACTTGAAAAAGAGTTAGCAACAAATAAACAGTTATTAGAAAAATATCAAAAACAATATAAAAAGGTTTATGATGATAAATTAGAAGATGCAATACCAGAGTTTGTATATAGAGAAAAGAAAAAAGAATTAGACAAAAAAATAAAAGAAGAAAGAGAAAAAGAGCAAGACTTAGAAAGTAAGTTATCAAACCTAAATAAGTTAGAAAATAAAGAAGATTTAATCTTTAAAGCAATAGATGACATCAAGAAAAATGGACTAACGAAAGAAGAACTCTCAAGACTATTTGATAAAATTGTAGTATTTGATCCAAAAGAAATAACAAAAGAACAAAAGCAAGAATATAACCTAAATGATGAAATGTACAAAGAACTCTATGAAAATGGAGGGCTAGCATTCCATTTAAAGTTTATGTATCCACAAACTATCACAAACAGGAGGATGTGACATAGGAGCAAGACCAATAGATTTACACCTAAAAGCATTTGAAAAATTAGGAATAAATGTAACACAGAATTATGGGAATATAACATGTAAATGTGAGACTATTAAAGGAGACAAAATAGACTTTGACTTTCCAAGCGTAGGAGCAACAGAAAATGCAATATTAGCAAGTGTATTAGCAGAAGGAGAAACAATAATAACAAATGCAGCAAGAGAACCAGAAATAATAGATTTACAAAACTTTTTAAACAAAATGGGAGCAAAAGTAAAAGGAGCAGGAACAAATGAAATAAGAATAGAAGGAGTAAAAAGATTAAAAGATATAAGCTATAACATAATGCCAGATAGAATAGAAGCGGGAACATTTTTGTGTTTAGCAGCAACAACAGGAGGAGATATAGAATTAGAAAGTGTAAAACCTGAACACCTAACACCAATAATAACAAAATTAGAAGAAACAGGATGTAAACTAGAAATAGAGAAAAATGAAATAAAACTATTAGCACCAAAGAAATTAAAAGCAATAGATATAAAAACAATGCCATATCCAGGATTCCCAACAGATATGCAATCAGTATTTGGAGCAATGCTTACAACAGCAAAAGGAACATCAATAATAGTAGAAAACATATTTGAAAATAGATACAAATATATGCAAGAACTAAATAAAATGGGAGCGAAAATCACAATAGAAGGAAAAAGTGCAATAATAAGAGGAGTAAAAAAAATATATGGAGCAACAGTAAAAGCAACAGATTTAAGAGGAGGAGTAGCATTAGTATTAGCAGGAATGTCAGCAAAAGGAATAACAGTAGTAGAAAACATAGAATATATATTAAGAGGGTATGAGCAATTGGACAAAAAAATACAAAGTTTAGGAGGAAATATAGAAATAAGCAAAAGTATGTAAAATCATATATGTAATGTAGTTTATAGAGCAAGTTTTGGATGTTGTAAAAACATGCGTAACTTGCTCTATCCAAGTGATTTGAGGCAAAATAGTTAAATGAAACCTGTCCCCAACGAGCCATTTTTGGTTCATCGGTACCTGTCCCCAATTAACCAATTGACCATTTTAATTATTTATGCTAAAATATGAAATGTAAAATTAAGAGATACAGAAGCTAATCAGGAGGTGAAACCTTTGAATAAAAGCCAAAAGGAAAAAATCAACAATTTATACTATATGAAGCCAGTAACAAATGTAAGCATTGATGAAGAAAAAGAAGAAAAGAAAAAAATAAAAGAGAGAGAAAAGAGAATAAAAGAAAGAAAGAAAAAGCAAGTAAATGAAGAGGAAAAGTTTGATTTAGACACAGAAACAGTCATAGGAATGACCAAAAAGAATCATGAAAGAGATAAAAACATTGAAAAAAAGATAGTAGATAAAAATGAAAGAAAAAGACTAAAAAAAATAAAGAGAATAAAAAGAATTATAAAATGGACAGCCATTATAGTCATAATAGCAGGAGGAACAACGTTTGCAATGGTTTCACCGATGTTTAATATTCAAGACATTCAAGTAAATAATGTAAATAGAATATCAGCAGATACTGTAATCAGTTTATCAGGACTAACAAAAGGACAAAACATTTTTAGATTTTTTACAAATAATATAGAAGAAAATATAAAACAAGAACCATATGTAGATAGTGTAGAAGTAAAAAGAGTATTACCAAACAAGATTGAAATAAATATAACAGAAAGAGAAAGAAATTACAGTTTGGAATTTTTAAATGGATATGCATACATAAATAATCAAGGATATATATTAGAAATATCAAATGATAAAGCAGGTCTTCCAGTACTTCAGGGGGCAACTACACCAGAAGAAGAAATAAAAGCAGGAAATAGATTACAAACAGAAGATTTAGAAAAATTAGAAACTGTAATAAGAATTATGAGTATATGCAAATCAAATGGACTAGATAGTCTAATAACTAGTATTGACATGTCAGATAAAAATGACTATAGTATATATATGGAACAAGAGAAGAAAATAGTTTATTTAGGAGATGGAACAAACTTAGGAGATAAAATATTATGGGTTCAAGCAATATTAGAAGATAATAAAGGTATTGAAGGAGAAATATATGTAAATGGAGATCTAAACAATAACTTCAAACCAAGATTCAAACAAAAAGTATAATCAAAAAGCTTATATAAAATTATAGAAAGGATTATTAATATGACTAATAAAAAACTAATTAGTATAGTATTAGGGGTAATGTGTTTTGCTTTAACAGTCGCTATATGTATTCAAGTACGTAGCGTTCAAAATAGTACAACTGTGAGCCAATCTTATGAAGAAAGTAATTTAAGAGCAGAAGTACTAAGATATCAGGAAAGATATGAAAATATATTAAAAGATATAGAAGACTTAAATGATGAAATAAATAAGCAAATAGATGAAGCAACACAAGAAAACTCTAATTTAGAAGATGCTCAAAGTCAAATTAAAGAAGGAAATATGATAATAGGCACAACAGATGTTTCAGGACCAGGAGTAATAATAACATTAGATGATAGTACAACTGATCCAACAACAGTATTTAATCCAAATGATTTATTATTACATGACCTAGATATTTTAAGTGTAGTAAATGAATTAAAGAACACAGGTGCTGAAGCAATATCAATAAATGATCAAAGATTAGTTACAACATCATCAATACAATGTGGAGGAGCAATAATTAATATAAATGGACAAAGAGTAGGAGCACCTTTTGAAATAAAAGCAATAGGACTTCCAGAGAACCTTTCAAATTTGGAAAGACCAGGAGGATATTTAGATGATTTAAGGGAAAAATATCAAATGCAAGTCAAATTAGAGAAATCTAACAATATAACTATACCAAGATATTCAGGAGTTATAACTTTTGAACATGCAAAAACAGTAGAATAATTTTAAAAAACAAATCCATAAAATAAGGAGGCAAATATTGAAAAAGAAAGGAAAAATTACAGTAACTATAACAATAGGGATAGCTGTACTAGCATTATCAACAGTAATGTTTATGCAATTTAAATTAGTAAATGAAACAGACATAACATCAATAGAAAATATGAGAGAAGAAGAACTAAGAACAGAACTTGCAAATTTAAAAGAGCAGTATGATGTAGCAAACGAACAATATGAACAACAAAAGCAAACATTAGAACAATATCAACAACAGGAAAAGTCAGATGAAGAAACTTCAAAATTAGTACAAGATGAATTAGATAATGTAAATTTACTACTAGGAAAAACAAATGTAGAAGGAGAAGGAGTAACAATTACATTAAGAGATAAAGAAAGTGAAGATGGAGAATTTCTAATTATAACATCAGATATATTAAATATATTAGTAAATTATTTAAAATTAGCAGGAGCAGAAGCAATAAGTATAAATGATGAAAGAATAATAAATACATCAGACATAGCAACAATAAATGAAACATTAATATTAGTTAATCAACAAAGAATAATAGGACCATATGTAGTAAAAGCAATAGGAGATAAGACATACCTAGAAAGTACATTAGTCGCAAGAGGCGGATATGTAGATACATTGCAAAGACAAGGATATGATGTAAGTATAGAATCCAGCGACAAAGTAGAAATACCACAATATAATAAAGATATAACAGTAAAATATATGCAACAAAATTAAAAATAAATAAAAAAGGATGATGAAACATGGTTTTTATAGCGATATTAATAGGATGTGTATTAGGAGCGATAATAGGAATTAATGCACCAGTAATTTCATATACATATTCAAGTTATTTAGCAATAGCAATAATAGCAGCATTAGATTCAGTTTTTGGAGGAATATCATCAGTAATAAATAAAAACTTCGATTTAAAAATATTCATATCAGGATTTTTTGGAAATGCAATACTTGCAATATTACTTACAATACTAGGACAAAGATTAAATGTAGATATATACCTAGCAGCAATTGTAGTATTTGTATGGAGAATGTTTATGAACCTAGGAACAATAAGACGATATTATGTTGAAAAGTGGTCAAATAAGATAAAAGAGAAAAAAATCAAGAAAAACTCTTGATTTTTTTCATTTAAAAGTTTATCATATTTTATAAATTGCAAAAAAGTCGAAAAAAGTCAAAAAAAATAATTAAAAATCGAAAAACGCAGTAAAATAAATGATCACAAGAAAATATTACAAATACGTTACAAAATTGTTACAAAAATATAACAATTTCTATTGACTTTTTTTTCAAAATGTAATATAAATACTCTAGAAAATTTATTCTAAAAAATGGAGGAATTAACTTGGCAATAGGTGATATTATAGTTGGTGTAGATATTGGAACGACCAAAGTTGCAACAGTTGTCGGAGAAGTCAACAATTTTGGCCAAATAGAAATAATAAGCAGTACCTCATATAAATGTAGTGGATTAAAAAAAGGAAAAATAATAAATGAAGATGAAATAAGTTTAAGTCTCGCTAAAACTATAAAAGATGCAGAAGATGAAACAAACTTAAAAATAAATTCAGCATATGTAACAATTCAAGGAAAATATGCAACAATAGTGCAAAATAGCATTACAAAAGAAGTAAAAGATAAATATTCAGGTATTTCAATGAGAGATGTACAAAGTGCAATAATGCAAGTAAAAGACATAGAAATACCAGATGGAAAAACATTAATAGATGTTGTACCAGACAAAATAACACTAGACAATGGAACAGTAGTAACAGACCCAGTAGGAAATCTTAGTTCGAGTTTCACAGTAAGTGCACAAGTAATATTAGCAGAAAAAGACTATGTAAGACAATTAAATACAATATTTAAAAGAGCGGGATTAGAAATAGATGGAATAGTACCAATAACATTAGCAGAAAGAAACTTAATATTAGATAATAATGAGTTACATGATAATGTAATGTTATTAGACATAGGAGCAGGAAACACTGATATAGGAGTATTTGAAGGATCTTCATTTGTTTATACAAACTCAATACCACTAGGAGGAGACAATATAACAAATGATATAGCATTAGTGTTAAACATATCAGAAGAAGAAGCAGACAAATTAAAAAGACAATATGGATTAGCACTAAAATCATACATAGATAGCGATAAAGACAATGACATAATATTAAATACGTGTAAAGATGAAAAAAATAAAAACAAAATAATAAAAAGTTCAGAACTAATAGAAATAATAGAAGCTAGAATAGAAGAAATATTCTCAATAATAAATAAAGACATAACAAACCAAGGAATCAAATCTAGAATAAATAATGTAGTACTAACAGGACAAGGAATAATAAATATAAACAAAAGTGATGTAGCAGGAAAAATAAATTTAAATATTCCAGTAAAAATTTCAACAGGAAGAGCAATAAGTACAGTAAAGCCAAACTATAGAACTAGTTATGCATTAGTAAGATATATAGCAGCAAGACCATTTACAAAATCAGTATCAAGTAGTATTGATACAAAATCAGAAGAAAACTTTTTTAAGAATATAATAGATAGAATTAAAGAGTTTTTTTATTCATAATAAGTTATTAATTTTAAATTTAGATAAAGTTTTAAGGGAGGAAAAGCCAAATGATGGAGTATGATGATAACAATGTAACAATGATGGATGGAACAGCAACTATAAAAGTAATAGGGGTAGGAGGAGCTGGAAACAATGCTGTAAACAGAATGATTGAATCTGGAATAAAAGGTGTTGATTTCATAGCAGTAAATACAGATAGACAAGCTTTGCAACAATCAAAAGCAAATACAAAGATACAAATAGGAGAAAAAATAACAAGAGGATTAGGAGCAGGAGCAAATCCTGATATAGGAGCACAATCTGCTGAAGAAAGCAAATCAGAAGTAGCAGAAGTATTAAGAGGAGCAGATATGGTATTTGTAACAGCCGGAATGGGAGGCGGAACAGGTACAGGAGCAGCTCCAATAGTTGCAGCAACAGCAAAAGAAATGGGAATATTAACAATAGGAGTAGTAACAAAACCATTCACTTTTGAAGGTAAGAAAAGATTATCACAAGCAGAAAGAGGAATAGAAAGCCTAAAAGGAAAAGTTGATACATTAGTTGTAATACCAAATGATAAATTACTACAAATAATAGATAGAAAAACATCTATAATTGAAGCATTCAAAATGGCTGATGATGTATTAAGACAAGGTGTACAAGGTATATCAGATTTAATTGCAGTACCAGGACTTGTAAACCTAGACTTTGCCGATGTTAAAACAATAATGTTAAATCAAGGAATGGCACATATGGGTGTAGGAAGAGCATCAGGAGAAAACAGAGCAGAAGATGCAGCAAAAGAAGCAATTCAAAGTCCATTACTAGAAACATCAATAGAAGGAGCAAAAGGAGTAATCATAAACATCACAGGAGGAGAAGATTTAGGATTACATGAAGTAAATACAGCAGCAGAATTAGTACAAAGAAGTGTTGATCCAGAAGCTAATATTATATTTGGTACAGTAACAGATACATCAATGCAAGATGAAATTCAAATAACAGTAATTGCAACAGGATTTGAAAAGAATGAACCAATATCTAGCATTGGAGTAGACAATATAGTATCTAAAACATGGGAAAAGAAAATAAACTCAATACCTTCAAACTCAGATGTAAGTTCATCACAAAATGATTTAGATATTCCATCATTTTTAAGAAAAAATAAAAATAAAAACTAAAAAGAACAAATCGGAAAGCCTTAAAATTTGTACAATCTTAACAATCCTCTTAGGCTTTCCGTAAATTTGTTCTGTGCCAAATTTATGAAATAAATTTGTGTGCAATGGATTTTATCTATTAGGAAATCAGTATGATTTCTCTAATAGATAAAATAAGAAAGAAATAATCAAGAAATAATCGAAAGTAATCGATTATTTCTTTTTTTCTACAATAAGAAAAGACAGTCTTTTTAAATCAAAAGTAGTACAATTACAAAACAGGTGATATAAATGACAATTTACCTAGATGTTGTAATTGTAGAAAATTTAATCATGGACGCAATAATAATCTATGCAACAGCAATAGTATTAAAAGTTAAAATCAGACATTTAAGAATCATTATATCAAGCTTAATTGGAGCAATTTATTCAGTATTATCATACATATCAGATTTAGAAATATATAATAATTTATTCTTAAAAATTTTTCTATCAATAGTAATGGTATATATAGCATTTAGTCCACAAAATATAAAAACATTAATGAAGCAAATATTAATATTTTATTTAACATCATTCCTATTTGGAGGAGTAGCGTTTGCATTAATATATGTAATAAAACCACAAGAAATATTAATGAAAAACGGACTATTTCTAGGAATGTATCCATTAAAAACAGTATTTTTAGGAGCAATTGTTGCAACAGCTATTCTAATAACAGCATTTAAAGTAGTAAAAAGCAATATAACCAAAAAGGATATGATGTGCAATGTATCAATAGAACTAAACAATAAAACAGTAAATATAAAAACAATGATAGATACAGGAAATATGTTAAAAGAGCCAATATCTGGGTTACCTGTAATAGTCGTAGAAAATACAGCTTTATATGAATTAATACCTAAAGAAATTTTAGACAACTTAGATGATATTTTAGGAGGTGATTTTCAAAAAATACCAGACAATATAAAAAGTACATACATAGCTAAATTGAAATTGATTCCATATTCTTCATTAGGAAAGCAAAATGGTATGTTAGTAGGAATAAAAGCTGATAAAGCCATAGTAGAAAAAGATGATCAAGTTATAGAACATGACAATGTAATTGTTGGAATATATAATAAATCGTTAACAAAAAGAGGAGAATATAGAGGACTCATAGGAGTAGAATTATTAAATTAAAGAAAGGATGATGATAGAATGAAATTATTGGACCTTGTAAAAAATAGTATAAGTACAATATGTGCTAAATATTTAAATGAAGATAATGAAATAGAATATCTACCAATATTTTATATAGCAGGAAGTCAAACATTACCACCACCATTATCACCAGAAGAAGAAGAAAAAATGATAGAAAAATTATCTGAAGAAGATAATTTGGAAGCAAGGCAAATATTAGTAGAAAGAAATCTAAGATTAGTCGTATACATAGCGAAAAAATTTGAAAATACAGGAATAGGAATAGAAGATTTAATTTCGATAGGAACGATAGGACTTATGAAAGGAGTAAATACATTTAATTCAGATAAAAAAATAAAGTTAGCAACATATGCTTCAAGATGTATAGAAAATGAAATATTAATGTATTTGAGAAAAAATAATAAAATAAAAGGAGAAATATCAATAGACGAACCTTTAAATAAAGATGGTGATGGAAATGAATTGCTATTATCAGATGTATTAGGAACAGATCCAGATATAACATCAAGAAATTTAGAAGATGAAGTTGATAAAGTATTATTAAGAGCATCTATTTTAAAATTAAACAATAGAGAAAAAGATATAATGGAAATGAGATTTGGATTCAAAACAGGTAAAGAAAAAACACAAAAAGAAGTAGCAGATGAATTAGGAATATCGCAAAGTTATATTTCAAGACTAGAAAAAAAGATTATAAATAAAATGAAAAAAGAAATAATGAGTAAGACAGGATGAAATTTTTATAATTTGAATAGAAAAATTCTCATTGGGAATACTAAAAATAAGTATTCTTAAGGAGGTTTTTCTTTTGTTAAATAAAGTAGAGATATGTGGTGTTAATACATCAAAGCTACCAGTACTCACAAGAGAAGAAAAAGAAGAACTATTAAATAAAATAAAAAAAGGAGATAAAGAAGCAAGAACTACATTTATAAATGGAAATTTAAGATTAGTATTAAGTGTAATACAAAGATTTTATAGGAGAAGTGAGTCATCAGATGATTTATTTCAAGTAGGTTGTGTTGGATTAATAAAAGCAATAGATAATTTTGATATAACACAAAATGTACAATTTTCGACTTACGCAGTACCTATGATCATTGGAGAAGTAAAAAGATACTTAAGAGACAATAATAGTATAAGAGTAAGTAGGTCAGTAAGGGATTTGGCATATAAAGCAATTCAGTATAAAGAAAGATATACAAAAGAATTTGGAAAAGAACCAAGTATAGATGAAATTGCTAAAGAATTAGATGTAGAAAGAGAAGAAATTGCATTTAGTTTAGATGCAATACAAGATCCAGTATCTTTACAAGAACCAGTGTATAATGATGGTTCAGAAAGTATATATATAATGGATCAGGTAAAAGACAAAAAGAATTCAGATGAATTATGGGCAGAAAAGATGACTATAATTCAGGCAATGAAAAAATTAAATGAAAAAGAAAGAAATATAATAGTAAAAAGATTTTTTGATGGAAGAACACAAATGGAAGTTGCAGAAGAAATCGGAATATCACAAGCTCAAGTTTCAAGACTTGAAAAAAGTGCAATATCTCATATAAGAAAGGCATTTCGCTAAGCAAGTCTTTGTAGCATGTGCGAAATATATGCCACTCACTTCGTTCGGGCGAATTAATGTAGCCTAACCTTGTTGTATACGGAAAAATCCACATAAAGCCAAGATAAAAGCAGATTTTTCCTATACAATAAAAAAATTATATAAATGACTTAAATTTAAGTCATTTATTTTTAAGTTTTTCATATAATGAAAAGAAAGGAGAAAATTAAATATGCATGATAAGGGATTAGATTTTAAACACAAAGAAGTAGTAAATATAAAAGATGGAAAAAGATTAGGATATGTTCAAGATGTTTGTGCAGATTTAGAAACAGGAGTTATAACATCTATAATAGTTCCAGGAAGCAATAAATTTTTAAACATTTTCTCTCAAAATAATGATATTGTAATACCATGGCAGAATATAAAATGTATAGGAGATGATTTGATATTAGTAGATTTTTAAATAGCATAAGTATATTACAAAATTAATAAACTTTTTATTTATGTTTAATAGATTGCATAATGGTAAAAATTAACATAAAAAAATCATTGACAATGTACTTAGATTATGCTATTATATTTATTAAGATATGTTTTAATATTTTTAATAAAATATTTTTAAATTTTTATAAAAAATATTAAAAAAACATATTGACAAAGTTTTATTCATATGCTATTATATAAAAGTACCTTGCAAGAGATAAAATAAAAAATAACAAGAGATTAGTAATAAAACTTCAAACAGCATACACAGTATAAAAATTACTAGTTTTTTATTTTGCTCAAAAAAGTTAAAAAAAGTCGAAAAAACTGTTGACAAATAACACAAGGTATTGTATAATACAAAACGTTCCAATTGAGGAACAAAAAAGTACATTGAAAAGTAAACAATAAAATCCTTTAGAGAATAAACCGAAGCGGTAAATATTTCGAAAGAAATAAGTACCGAAAAAGTAAATTTTTTA
>CAJFJY010000050.1 GCA_904384205.1 uncultured Clostridia bacterium
GAAATTTCGCAAGAAATTTCCGAAGCAACAAGGTTAAGTTTCCTTGGCTGTGCATATTCGCGAAGCGAAATGCACATGTGGCGAAGCCACTTTTCTTATATTATAATACTTTTAGTTTAAAAAATGCTACAATATTATAAAAATAAAGTTGACAAAAATTGCATAAAAATGTATTATTATGTCGAGAGATGTTTCGGAATAATGCAAAAGAAATTATATAAAAATACATAAGAAATGATTATTTTTAGAAATATCAAATAATATAAATTTAGAAGGGGGAAATTTTATGAATTGTCCAAAATGTGGTACAGAATTACCAGATAATACAATAGTTTGCACAAACTGCGGAGAAGAATTAGTAAAAACAAATGAAGAAGTAAAAGTAAATAGTGAAGCAGTAAAAGAAGAGCAAACAGGTTTTAGTATAACAGGATTTATTTTAAGTATAGCTTCAATAATATTGGTTTTTATAAATCCAATAGTTTCAATAATATGTTCAATACTTGCAATAGTATTTGGAGCAGTTGGACGTCAAAAAGGAGCTAAAGGATTAGGAACAGCAGGAATGGTAATTGGAATTATAATGACAGTATTATTAGTATTATTATTTATATTTGCAGTAATGCTTGGAGTTTATATTTTTGGAGCTGCACTTGATTCAACAGTAAATTCATTAAATGCAATATATTAATGGAAAATCCAGGTCCAACTTAACTATTTTTGGTTAATTTGGGACAGAATCTAATAGTATTATTTTAATATGATATAAAGTAAAAATAGCAAGAATTTTCTTGCTATTTTTCTTGTATTATAGTAGAATAAGGGGTATAGGAGTAGAGTATGAAAAAAAAGAGAGTTTTGTTTATTTCAAGTACAGGAGGGCACTTAAATGAATTATTGCAGCTTAGTCCTTTATTTGAAAAATATGATTATCACATAATAACAGAAAAAGATAAGGCAAATGAAAATTTAAAAGAAAAATATGGAAATAGGGTATATTTTTTGCCATATGGAACTAGAGCAAAATTATTTTCTTATATTTTTAAATATTTATTTTTATGTTTTAAGACAATTTATTTATATTTTAAAATAAGACCTAAGGTAATAGTAACTACTGGCACACATACAGCAGGGCCAATGTGCATAATCGGAAAAATATTTGGAAGTAAAATTATATACATAGAAACATTTGCAAATACAAATAGAAAAACTGCTACAGGAAGATTAATTTACCCTATTGCAGATTTATTTATAGTTCAATGGGAGGAAATGTTAAAAATATATCCAAAAGCAGTGTATGGAGGTTCAATTTATTAATGATATTAGTTATGTTAGGCACTCAAAATAATAGTTTTCACAGATTGTTGGAAAAGATTGAAGAATTAATAAAAGATAATATAATAAAAGATGAAGTGGTAGTACAAGCAGGATATACAAAATTTAAGTCTGATTATATGCAAATTTTTGATATGATATCAAGGGAAGAGCTAGAAGAATACCAAAAACAGGCAGATTTAATAATTACTCATGGAGGAGTTGGTTCTATTATAACTTCTTTAAAATTAGGCAAAAAAGTTATAGCAGTACCAAGATTGCACGAACATGGTGAACATGTAAATAATCATCAAATTGAGATAGTAGAATTATTTGATAAAAAAGGGTATATAATAGGATGTATTGATGTTGAAAAACTAGAGGAGGCATTAGAAAAAGTAAAAAATTTCACACCAAAGAAATATGAACTAGACAATCATAAAATGTTAGATACAATAGAAAAATTTATAGATAAGATTTAGTTTGAATAAATAAATTAGTTCAAACAATTTTAGCAAAAAATGGACTTTAAATGATATAAAAAATGAAGAAAGAGGAAATAAATTGCAAGAAAAAACAAAAATAAAGTTGGAAAAATTAAAAGAAATGACAAATAAGTTTTTTAATTCAATATTTTTTGCTATATTTATTTGCATATTAATTGTATTAAAAACAATATTTTTCTATTATGATACAATTATGATAAGAGAGCAACTAAACTTTGATATAATAATAGGAACAATTAGTTTTGTGGTAATTTTACTGTTTATTTGCTTAGCTTTACCTAATAAAACAAGATTTTACACAATATTTATTGCAGATATTTTTATTAGCATTTTATTATTAGGAGATGATTTATATTATTCATATTCAAGTAGTGTGCTTTCAGTTTCTCAAATTACAAATTTGCAATATGGCGAAGAAATAATGGCAACATTACCAATGATTATAGATTTAAGGCATATTTTATATTTTATAGATATAATTGCTATTTTAATCTTATTACTTAGTAAATATGTAACAATAAAAAAGGCAGAAAAAGGAACAAAAACACAAAGAATATTAAGAGTAGTATCATGTGCAGTTGCAGTTTTGATATACTGTTTTATAGGAAATAAATATACAGTAAAAGCATTGGAAAATCCGTATAATAAAGACTTACAGATAAAAACAGCTACAATCTATGGATATCACATTGCAGATATACAAAGTGCTTTTCAAATAAAGAAGCAAGCAAAATATAGTAATAGAGAAGATATGGAAATAGCTTACAACGAATTAAAAGATGATTATAATGTAAAATATGGACAAAGTAATTATTATCTTGAAGGATCAATGAAAGGCAAAAACGTTATAATATTACAGCTAGAATCTATACAAGAATTTGTATTACATAAAACTATAAATGGAAAAGAAATTACGCCAAATTTGAATAAATTTTTAGATGAAAATATAGAATTTTCAAATATGTTTATGCAAAGTTATTCATCAACAGCAGATTCAGAGTTTTCTACAATATCATCATTGTACCCAATGGAAAATGGAATGTCATTTAGTAGATATTATACCAACTCAATTGATGATATTTTTAGTATGTTCCATCAGGATAATTATACAACATCATATATGCATGGAAATTATGGATATTTCTGGAATAGGGGAAATGTATATAGTTTATTGCCTGTTGATCATTTAGAACTTAAAGATTCTTTTGAAGATATATCTGAAAATATAATGGGCTACTTGTCAGATGAATTATTGTATAAGCAAGCAGTAGAAAAAATAAAAAATTATGACAAACCATTTGTATCATACATTGTTTCAGCATCTTCACATACAGCTTTTACATTAGATGGTTTGCAAGATCCAAGTAAAGTTCAAATAGATGTTGGAAAATATAAAGGAACATTTTTTGGAAATTATTTGGAATCTGTAAATTATGCTGATTATGCATTTGGATTATTTATAGAAGAATTGAAAGATGCAAGCTTGTATGATGATACTGTCATATTATTATATGGTGATCATAATGGACTTGAAATGTATAATGAAGAAATGATTGATTTTTTAACACAATTAAATCCTGATATAAATGATGTAGATATAAGATTAAATTATATAAGAGTTGCTTGTGGAATGAAAATACCAGGAATAGAGCATTTAGAGATAGAAAAGCCTGTAAGCAAATTAGATATAAAGCCTACTTTTGCATATTTGTGTAACTTGAATGATGGTATGTCACTTGGAACAAATATGTTTGCAAGAAAAGATTTTATATGTCTTAATAATGAAAGAATTGTTTCAAGTAGATACTATTATGATGGAGATTGGTTTGAAATTGGTACAGGAAATTTAGTAGATTTAAATTCGTTATCAGACGATGAAAAGGAATTGTTAAATGAGTATGAAGAAGATATGAGAACTGAATTGGATATTTCTAAATCAATTAATATACATAATTTATTAAAATAGATTTAAGAAGGTGAATTCATGGGAGAAGATAGGATAATAAATCCAGAGATAGAAGATGCAAAAGAAGAAAGATTAGAAAATTCATTAAGACCAAAAACATTAGATGAATATATAGGTCAAGATAAAATAAAAGAGAACATGAAAGTATATATTGAAGCTGCAAAGAAAAGAGGAGAACCACTAGACCATGTTTTATTATATGGTCCTCCGGGACTTGGAAAAACAACACTTTCTAATATTATTTCAAATGAGATGAATTCAAATATCAAAATAACTTCAGGACCTGCTATAGAGAAGCCAGGAGATTTAGCAGCGTTACTTACAAATTTATCAGAATTTGATGTTTTATTTATAGATGAAATTCATAGATTAAGCAAAAGTGTTGAAGAAATATTGTATCCAGCATTAGAAGATTATACCTTAGATATAATTATAGGAAAAGGACCAAGTGCAAGGTCAATAAGATTAGATTTACCTAAATTTACTTTAATAGGAGCAACAACTAAAGCTGGTTCATTAACTACACCACTAAGAGATAGATTTGGAATAGTACATCGTTTAGAATTATATAGTGTAGAAGACTTAACTAAAATTGTAAAAAGATCAGCTGGAATATTAAATGTTAGCATTGATGAAGAAGCGGCTGTAGAAATTGCAAGAAGATCAAGAGGAACGCCTAGAATTGCGAATAGGTTATTAAAAAGAGTAAGAGATTATGCTATTGTTTTAGGTGATGGAAATATTAATTTGAAAATAACAAAAGTAGCATTAAATAAATTGGAAATTGATGAACTAGGTTTAGATGAAATAGATAGAAAATTATTGGAAACAATGATTGTCCAATATTCAGGAAGACCAGTCGGAATAGAAGCATTGGCAGCTACAATCGGAGAAGAAGTTGATACTATAGAAGATGTATATGAACCATATTTGATACAGTTGGGATTTGTTGCAAGAACATTAAGAGGAAGAAAAGTTTTACCAGCAGCATATAAACATCTTGGATATGAATATAATGGCGAATAGAACTTAATAATAAATAGGATTTAGAAGGGGTTAAATATGAAAAAAATCTTAAAAAAGGAATACTTATTTTTTATATTTTTAATGGCATATGTATTTTCATTTATTATAGTAAAACCGTTAGGAAATCTAGATGAATTATGGAATTATAATATGGCGAGAGCAATCGCTGAAGGGTTAATCCCATATAAAGAAGTAAGTATGGTAAATACTCCATTATTGCCATTTATAAATGCAGGTTTTTTATCAATATTAGGAAATAACCTTATAGTAATGAGAATTCTTGCATCTTTATTATGTGCAACAATTTTATATTTAACATTTAGAATATTTTTGTTGTTGATAAAAGAAACAAAAATAAGTGTAATCTTTACTTTATTGATAGGATTTTTAATGATTAAAGATTTTTGTATTGATTACAATTTCTTTTCTTTGTTTATAATTTTGATAATTCTATATTTAGAATTAAGAAAAAATGATAATGATAATAATTTACTAGAAAATTTATCTGTATTTAAAAGTAATGTTTTAATTGGTATTTTAGCTGGTTGTGTAATATTATCAAAACAAACAATAGGAGCTATATTATCATTTGCAGTTGTAATTTACCCTATATTTTGGATTAAAAATAAAAAGGATTTCAGAAAGTTTTTAAAAATTGCCTTTCAAAGAATATTGGGAATAGCTATTCCATTATTTATATTATTAATATATTTGTTAGTAACAGGTTCTTTGGAAGATTTTATTAGTTATACAATATTTGGTGTTTTTACATTTAGTAATAAAATTCCATATTCAGTATTGTTAAAAGGAAAATTAATAATAAGATTATTGGCTGTTGTTGTACCTATTTCAGTAATCTCGATGATAGTAATTTCTATCTTTTCTAAAAAAATAAAAATAAGTACAAATTTTAAAATATTAACAATATATTCTTTAGTGCCATTAATAGTAATATATCCAATTTCAGACCAAATACATTTTTTAATTGGCTCATATATAGTTTTTATTGGAATATTATATTTACTATTTTTAATATTAAAGTGGACTATAGAAAAAATTAGTTTTAAAAGTAAAAATATCGTAATATATGGTTTGGAAATAATAATTTGCATGATAATGATTGTTTATTCAGCAGCATCAATAGTGGAAAATGTAATGATTTATATTGAAAACGGCAAATCTAGTAAAAATCATGAAATAAGGCATTACGAAAATATTATTATAGAGCCATATTTATTAGATAGGATAAAAGAAATAGATGAATTTATTGTAAATCAAAATGGAAAAAAGGTGTATATATTAGATGCAGAGGCAGCAGTTTATAATATTCCATTAGATATATATAATAAGGACTATGATATGTTTTTACTTGGAAATTTAGGAAAAGATGGTGTGCAAGGTATAATCCAAAGAATAGAAAATGAACGAGAGTCTGATGACTGTATTTATTTAGTAAGAAATCCATCATATAATTACAATTGGCAAACTCCAATGGAAGTAATACATTATGTACAGGATAATTTGGAAAAAATAGGAGAAGTTTCTATATACGATATATATAACTAAATTTTATGAATTATTAATTTTGGATTGATATATATTAAAATTTCGTTCCTTGCTGGTCGGACTTATCATATAAGGTAGCTGGTCAATAATTTCATACTATGAGCAGTTGCGCAGGACTGGTCTGTACTAATTGGCATCCTCCCAAACTGCGCGTTCACTACATTTTAATATATATCAATCCACAAGTATAATTCTTAAGAAAGGAAATAATAAATGAATATTGAAATATTAAAAAAATACAAAGATAAAATATTTATAGCAATTGTTATATTAATTTGTATAATAGGATTTTTAGTAAGGCTTATAGGAACCGGAGAAAAGCCAAATGCATTAAATGTTGACGAGACTTCAGCAGGATATGAAGCATTTTCAATATTAAATTATGGAATAGATAGAAATGGAAACAAATTGCCAGTATTTTTAGTAGCATGGGGAAGTGGACAAAATGCTTTACTTTCATATTTGATAATACCATTTATAAAGATAGTAGGATTAAGTGCATTAGCAATAAGATTACCAATGGCAATATTAGGTTGTATTTCATTAGTAGTATTTTATTGTTTGTTAAAGCGAATTACAAATAGAAAAATAGCATTGATAGGTTTAGCCTTTTTGGCGATTTGTCCATGGCATATAATGAAATCAAGATGGGGATTAGAATCTAACTTATTTCCAGATATTGTATTGCTTGCAATATTTTTATTAGTAAAGGGATTACAAGATAATAAAAGATGGATTTATTACATATCGTTTGTATTTTTTGGACTCACAGCATATGCATATGGTACATCATACTTTTTCTTGCCTTTATTTTTAATACCAGTATTAATAATATTAGTAAAAAGAAAAGATATAAATGTGAAAAAGGCAATTTTAAGTTTGATTATTGTAGGAATAATATCATTGCCTATTATAATTTTTGTTATAATAAATACCTTTGATTTGCCACAAATAAATTTACCATTTATGACAATACCTAGAATGACAGTAAATAGATATGAAGAAGTAACATCAATATTTAGTAGTGAATTTTTGAGTAAAAGTATAAATAATTTTACTGGAAGTTTAAATGTTTTAATAAAACAAGTAGATGGTTTGGGATGGAATTCAATTTATCCATATGGTACAATTTATATATTTTCTACAATATTTACAATTATTGGAATTGTTTTTGCGATAAAGAATAGAAAAGATATTAAATATGGATTTTTATTTGGAACATGGGGAATTGTTTCTATTGTTTTAACATTTATTTGTGAACCTAATATAAACAGGTTAAATATATTAATGTTTCCAATGATATTTTATACAGTAATTGGAATTTATGAAGTAATTAAACACGGAAAAGTTTTGATAATATTGGTTTCAATTCTTTATGCAGTTTCTTTTGGAATGTTTATTAATGCATATATAAAGGAAGATGCAGGAAATTACTGGACCTTTGAAAAAGGATTAGAACAACCTATTGAATATGTAGATTCTTTAGAAGATAAACAAATATATGTTACAAACAAGATTAAAGAACCATATATTTATGTATTATTTTATACAGAATATAATACAGAAGATTTTGTAAATACAGTAGAATATAGAGATCCAACAGTAGCTTTTAGAGAAGTGATTTCTTTTGGGAAATATCATTTCCAAGAAATAAAAGATATTGATGCTTCAGAAGAAAATGTATATTTAATAGAAAAATCAGAATTGGAAAACTTGGATACAACTAATTTTAAAATAACAGAATTTGATGGATATGTAGTATTGGAAGGAGAAAAGGCTGAATAGTAATTATTGAATTTTTTAGGCCGGATTTCTGCTTTAAGAAAGGAATGATAGTAAAAATGAAATTATTATTACATACTTGCTGTGCGCCATGTAGTGTATATTGCATTGATTCATTAAGAAAAGAAGATATAGAGCCAACAGTATATTGGTTTAATCCAAATATACATCCTTATATGGAATATAAGGCAAGAAGAGACTGTTTAAAAGAATATACTAAGTCAATAAATGTTGAAGCTATTTTTGAAGAAAACTATGGATTAAGAGATTTTTGCAAAAATGTTGTAAACAATTTGGATACTAGATGTCAAGATTATTGTTATCCTGTAAGATTAGAACAAACTGCAAAATATGCAAAAGAAAATGGATTTGATACGATTTCTACTAGCTTACTTGTAAGTCCATATCAAAAACATGAAATATTAGCAAATATCGCAGAACAAATTGCAAAAAAATATGATTTACAATTTTTGTATAGAGATTTTAGAGTAGGTTTTAGAGAAGGACAAGCAAAAGCAAGAGAATTGGGATTATATATGCAAAAATATTGTGGTTGCATATTTTCAGAGGAAGATAGATATCAGAAAAAGATTGAAAAGGAGAAAAATAAAAGAATTTAATATGTAGGAGAAAATATACTTATGGAAAAAATTAAAAGCAACAAAAGGGAAACAGTGCTAATATTTCTTATTTTGTTAATTGTAACAAATACAATTTTTATACCATTTTTATCAGGACATATGTCAACAGACTCGTATAATATTTTTAATAAAGGATATGAAGAATATGCAATAGGAAACTTTTTCTTAGATGGAAGGGTATTTTCAGGAATTTTTGTAGAAATTATTGCATATTTTGATATACCGATTGTAATTAGTTCCATTATATCTTCGGAAATAGCTATAATATTATCATGTATTGCAATTATGGTATTAGCAAATACATTACAAAGTTTTAAAAAAGTAGAAAAATTATCATCAAAAATCATTTTATATGTTGCTTCATATTATGTAATATTTAATTTATTATATATAGAAAATTTATACTACTTAGAAGCAGGAGTAATGGCATTAAGCATTTTGCTATATATTCTATCGGCTAAAGTTTTGGTTAAAAAAACTAAAATGTATTTGCTTAAGTCTTTTATATTAGTTACTTTAGGAATAATGTCATATCAAGGAACAATTTCTCTTTTCTTTTTAGCTGTTTTGGTATTTTCAATGTGTGAGGAAAATACGCTAAAAGGAATTATAATAACAATGATAAAAGCTGTTATTATTACTTTATTAGGAATATTAATAAATAATTTGCAAATAATGTTTATTGAAAATACTTATAATATTAAACAAGATAGAGGAATTACATCATATATAATTATTTATTTTAATATAAGAATAATCTTAGATAATATTTTAAATATTATTAGATATACCGGAGGATATTTCCCTAATTGGTCATATGCAATAATAGTAGTAATTATAGAATTGTTAATATTTATTAAATTATTAAAGCAAAATCAAAAGAATCCAGATAAAAGTAATCAGAAAATTATGATAGAGCAAATTTTTATTGTAATATGTGGAATATTATTTTCATGCATGGTGTCTGTAATTAGTACTTCAGGTTTGCTGTCAGGTAGAATTCGCTTTGCAATGGGAGCAATTGTAGGATTTATATTTTTACATTTATGGGCAAAAACAGATTTTGTAGAAAATAAAAAAGATATATTTAATACAATACTAATTTGTATATTGATATTATATGGTATAGTAAATTCTGTAAATTATGTGTGCATCATGCGAGAAAGTAAGCAAGTAGAAGAAAATGATAAACAAGAAGTATATAAAATACAAGAAGAAGTAAAAAAATATGAAGAAGAAAATAATACAGAAATTACAAAAATAGCAGTTGTAGTAGAAAAAGGACATACTTCAAAGGCATTTTATCCAGAAACTTATCATAGAGTTTTTGTAACACATAGTGCTATAAAAACTGAGTGGTCAATAGTGGGGTGCTATAATTATTATACTGGTGAAAATTTAGAAAAATATGAACCTACTGAGGCTGAAAAAAATATATATTTGGAACAAGAAAAAGATGGCTATTTATGTATAGATGATGTATTGTATATTACGGCATATATGTATTAGTTTTTTGATTAGAAGTGCAATGAAAATGTAATACAAGTGTAATATAAATGTAAAATAAGTTAGTTGATATATATATTTATAAGTGATAACATATAAACATATAATTGAATAAGGGGGAGCAGAAATGTTTTTTTTAGATGTATCTAACATTTTTACATTGATACTTTTATTGATTGCAACAGTATTGCTTATTTTCTTATCACAAGAATTGAAAAAAAGCTATATTTCAGGTATTGCATTGTTTTTTTATTTAATATTATTAGCTGTACATGTAGGACAAATAATTACATTAAGTCAAGAAAATGCAAGTTATTTATCAGAATTAATAAAATGTGCGATAATTGATTTAGTATTTGTATTTATTACATTTTTTGCTTATTTATGGGTAGATGACATAGAGGCTAAGAAATTAGGAAAAAAGAGCGTGGATGATAGTTTACAATGGTTTTGGAAGAATGTTTAGAAAAAGAATTGCTTTATACAAAAGTATAGAGCAATTTTTTATATTATAGGAAAGTACAACAAAATGTTTTAAAAAAAGTCAATTAATACTATTGCAAAACAATGTTCGCTATGATATACTTAGAACATAGATTGGTGGTGAGAAAGTGAGATTAACATTTCTATATATATTTAAACCAAATAATATGCAAAAAGAAATAATAGAAGATATAATATGGCATTGTGAAAAAGTATACAACACATTAAATTATGATATATATCA
>CAJFJY010000051.1 GCA_904384205.1 uncultured Clostridia bacterium
TGGTATAAGAATTTGAGCTTTATAAGAATTTAATTTTGTAATAGTATTTCCAGAATACATAGCTAAATACAATTCAGAACAATCATTATATTTTAATGCCGCATTGTTCATTGAATACACAATTTTAAAAGTCATTTTTTCTCTATATGTCCACGGAATATATATTAACAAAGATTCATCATTATCTGGATAGCTACCTGAACCATCACTATGATGCCAGCGCATAGTTGAACTTTGAGTATAGTCAGAATCTTCCCAATACATTTTAGAAGTTTCTAAATAAGGAATTTCTTGGCCATTATCTAGAATTTGAGTAACTGATTCAACATCATAGGTTACTCTTAAACCATCAACATATTCTTCTGGAAGCTCTATCCATAACTCTTTATATGTATTAGATCTTGAACCTGCATGTACGTCAAAAGTTAGATATTCTGTGATTTCAACATTAGCATTCCCATTTGGATCATCATGCAATACTGCAGTATATTCTATATCTGTTAAATTACAGTAATCATTAGGATTTAAGCTAAATCCATCAAGTCCAAAATCTTCCCAAGTATAGCCTTCCGATATTAGTGATATAAAAAAGATTAATATAAAAAATAGAAAAGGAAGTGCTTTTTTAACAAAAACTTTTAATATTTTTTTAACTTTTCGCAAAAAATATTTTAAATATTTCATTTTCATCCCCCAAAAATAATCTATATGAAGATTATATATAAATTTTAAATTTTTGTAAACAAGGTAATAATAAAAAAATTTTTTGTATAAAAAAGTAAAGTGCATAAGTTTGGTACCTTAACTTACACACTTTATTTTACACTATCTTTTTAATATTAATTAATATTTTTTTCTAGCAAAGATACTAATATTTCCCTACTTTTATATTTTTTAGCCTTTTTTGTAATTTCTATAATTCCATTTATTATCTCTATCGGCAATTCAACAGCTCTAACAATATCTTGTATATCTTCCGCTTTTTTTATCATTTTTAAACACATATCTAATTTTTCCCATGATAATTCTTTTGTTATTTCTTCAGCTTGATATATTTCCATGTCACTAAACTGTTTTGGTATAATTATTGGTCCTTCATTTATTATCCAATACGCAATATCTTCTAAATCTTCTTGATTTTTCCAAAATCCCGCTGATGGAGATTGATTAATGACTTCATCTCTCGATTTTAATAATCTGGCAAGTTTTATTACGTCAGTTTTATATAAATGTTCTATTGGTTTAAAATTAGCTAGATTGTCTCCGAAATGTAACAAAAAATCCTAATTCGTATTCTGTTCTATTAGTACAGCCTGCAAGTAACTATAAATAATTTTATTTTATCTTTTCCTAAAGCTCTGCAACATAACCTAGCAACTACATCAGAATCAATCCCACCAGATACTGGTATTACTACTTTTTCATCTTCTTGCATATATTCTCTAATAAAATCAACTATTCTTTGTATTTCAGTTTCCATACAAATATATCCTTTCTTTTTGTATATCTTATCATAAAGTAAATTTCTTTTCCACAAAAATCAAGAAAAAATTACAATTGAAGATTATTAAAAATAATGTTATAATAAAAAAAATTAAAAATACAAAAAAATAATATGGAGATAATATGTATATACAAAATCAAAATAGATTAAATGAACTAATTAAATATATAGAAGAAAATTTAACAGAAAAAATAGAATATAAAAATTTAGCAAAAATTTTATTAGTAAATGAATATACTCTTCATAGAATCTTTTATTTTGTTACAAATATAACTCTTGCAGACTATATAAGAAAAAGAAGATTAAGTATGGCTGCAATTGATTTATTAGAAAAAAATAACAAAGTATTAGATGTAGCTATAAAGTATCAATATGATTCAGGAACTTCTTTTTCGAGAGCTTTTAAAAAAATGATGGGATTTTTACCAAAAGATATTCATAAAAATATGGATAAGATAAAATATTTCCCGATATTAACATTTGAAGATACCATTGAAGAACAAAAAGAACTAACATTTAAAAAAGTAGAAAATATTAGTTTCGAGTTTTATACCATTCATGAACATGTAAAAATGAATCATATATCTGAAATGGCATCAAAATTTTGGAAAGATGTATATAAAGAAAAAGGAGATATTTTTGAAGGCAATGCTTATGGTCTTGTAGAATATAATGTATATGATTATAACGAAAACAGCGATGTAACATATTACATAGCAAGTACTAAAAAATTTAAAGGAAGCAAAAAATATATTATAGACAACAAAAAGTTTTTAGTATTTGAAATAGATACAATTGACGCAAAAGAAATTAGCAAATTTACACATGATTTATATGTAAATTTTATTCAATATTCAGGATATAATTTAGATAATGTTCCTGATATAGAAGAATATATAGATGATAAAAAAACAAGAATATATATAGCAGTTACATAAAATCAACTATTTGTATATCAAAATAGTTGGTTTTTATTTTTCAAAATATGATATTATGTGAATAAGACCAATGTGTCATTTTGTAGGGATAGGTTCGACAACGAAAGGAGAAATTCTTATGAATAAAACATTGACAAATGCAGTTTGGAAAATGCGGATGCAAGATGACTGTCTTGCAGGGGTTGGAGTAAATGCTTCACTAATCGCCTCTGGAGGAACAGCGTATCAGTTGTACATTCCAAGTAGAGGCTGTCATAATGCCTGCATTTTCTGTAATTACGGGTTCAAACACCCTGTACGGCAAGAACAGATTCTAAAAAAAGTCGAACATATTTGTAGGCATCTGCCTGCAGATATAGAAACACTTATTTTAGAATCCTCTGGAAGTTTTCTGGATGACAGAGAACTACCTGAAGAACTGCAATACCAGATAATGGAAATTGCAGCTAGGACAGATGTCTATCGGGTCCAAATAGAGACTCATTACAAAACTGTCACAGGTAAAAAGCTAGAGAAAATCCTTCAAATATTGAAGGATCATGAGATTTCTTTTGAATTTGGCTTGGAAAGTACTAATATGGAAACCCTCGCCATTTATAATAAAGATATAAATGTTAGCGAGTTTTTCAAATTAGTACAGCACTGCCAAGAACTAGGGATAGAATCTAGTCTGAATGTATTGGTGGGTGCACCATTGCTGAGCATTGGGGAGCAGCTTCGAGATGCTATAAACACCATCCAGGATATTATGGAAAAGTGCCCCAAAAGCACTGACATAGTCCTGTTCCCCATAAATATCAAAGATTATACATTATTGAAACACATGTATAATCAAGGAAGGTATTCTATAATCTCCCATTGGGAGTTTATAGAAGTACTGGAAAAGATACCAAGAGAAGCTCTGAATAGAATATATGTCTCTTGGTGGGGAAATAGAGTAAACGAATTTCACGGGGAGGATGCTATTATTCATCCTCAGGCCTGTGAAAATTGCAAAGGTAAAATTATGAAATTTTATAACAGCTTTGTGAATGCTTCTAGCTTAGAAGCTAAACAAAGAGCTGTCAAAGAAATTTCAAAAGTAAGCTGTGCTTGTAGAATGGCTTACGAGCAGAAAAAAGCTGCTCAAAAATGTAATAAAACTATTTCTCAGAGATTATCTGATGAAATAGAAATAATTGAAAAGGAATTGAATCTAAGCCCTAACTAATAGACCAAAACACACCTAGCTGAGTTGCTTTAGGTGTGTTTTGGTTTATTAGTACTTTTATGACTATCATTTATCAAAAGCTTATCTATTGAAAAACGTTCTCTTCTTTCAGGTACTTCTTCAGGGTATCCAATTATTAGAGTAGATACTTGTTCTAAATCATCTAATTTCAAATAATTATTAATTTCATCTTCAATATATAATGTATCGCAAAGCCAAGTACAACCTAGCCCTAAATCGAAACACTTCAAATTCATATTTTCAATAGCTGCTCCTAAGGATAAATAATCTGGTTTTTTGTAATATGTTTTTTTATTTTTGCTATGATAATTAGGAGTATATATTATAATAGCTTTGTTAGCTGTTTTCATTTGGTTGGCAGAACCTTCAATACTTGTATGTATATCTTTATTTTCACTTGCCCAATGATACATCATATTAGTAATATCATTTTTTTGATTATCGTTTAAAATATAAAATCTCCAAGGCTGTCTGTTTTTTGCAGATGGTGCTAACATAGCACTTTGTATAATTTTATATAAATAATTATCAGGTACATTTCTGTTTTGAAATTTTCTTATTGTTTTTCTATTTAAAATAGCTTCATCTAATTCCATTATTTAGCCTCCTTTAAATTCTTATATTTAACTATATAATAATATTATTATATTATAAAATGATAAAACCAACTTTTTTTAAATTAAAAAAGTCGATTCAAGTAAAATTTTCAAAATTTGTCCGATTTTTATATTTTTTAACAGACCTTAATAGTAGAGGAATAATTTAAAAAATCATTCATAAAAATTAGAGAGGAGTTGATTTAATGAAAAAGCAAACCATTATAATAATAGCGATAATAATGATAATATTGGCAATGAGTATTATTATAGCAAAATCATTAATGACAAACAATGAAACTATAGAAACAAGTAATACAAACCTAAGCAATAAAAAAATAGGGTGGGGAATAAAAAGAAATGACAGTCATGAGCAACCAGACCTAGGAAGTCAAAACAGAAAAGTGTTAGAAGAAAATCAAGGAATAGCAATGGGAAATAATGAAAAGAAAAATATATATTTGACATTTGATGAAGGATATGAAGCAGGCTATACAAAACAAATATTAGAAACATTAAAAGAAAACAATGTAAAAGCTGCATTTTTCATAACAGCACATTACCTAAATACACAACCAGAATTAGTAAAACAAATGATAGATGAAGGACATATAGTAGGAAATCATACACCTAAATGCTTAATGTCCAGAGGTGTAGTTTGAAAGATAATCATCATTTGGCGTTGTTAAACTTCATTTGAAATCTAATCAACGTACAAAAGTACGCCTCATAGATTTCAAATTCGTTTGCCTAGCCAAATAATCATTCTTTTTCAAACTAGTAATTGAATAAAAATAAATAAGATGAGGGTGTAATAGCCTATTTAGAGCAGCCATATACAATGATACTTTAAGATACTATAAATGATACATTAAATGATACTTTAAAATTTCAATAAAATAAAAATTTTTAAAGTGATACAAAAATATAGTAAATTTAAACAAATTATGATATACTAATCATAGTATATAACAAAAGTTTGATTTTAATAAAATAGAGGACAAGCATTTTAAATAAATTTGATTAATTAATAATAAAAAATAGAAAAGAAGGAGAGTGATAAAAATGATGTATCCTTATTGCAAATATGCTGATGAAACAGAAGTTGTTTTTTCACATATTATGAAAAATGAATATGGAGAAGAAATTATACACGTACATTTTGAAAGACCTACTGAAAAAGGATTTGATAGTGTAAGATTTGAACTTCCAAGCTGTAAAATATTATACAAAGATGGAAATTATACAGACGAAGAAATAGAAATGTTCAGAACTGTACTAGAAAGAGGTATGCCATCTTTTTATAGGTGGGCAAGACAAGGAGGGATTCTTAGTGCCTAATATATTGGAGATATTACGGATACAAAATTTATTTTTGGTCAAATGAAAATAATGAACCAATACATATACATATTTCAAAAGGAAAACCAACACCTAATTCTACAAAAGTATGGCTAACTAAAAGCGGAGGGTGTATTTTAGCGAATAATAAAAGTAAAATTCCAAGTAAAGAATTGACAGAAATATTAGAAACAATAGATAATAACTATTTTTATATAATATCAGAGTGGAAAAAGCATTTTCCAGATCAAGAAGTCAGATTTTATTGTTAATATTTATAAAATATACCGAAGTGGGAACTCTGTATTTGTTCTGTATTATTTTAAAGAAAACAGAGAACTAGAAAACTTGTTTTTCTATGTGTTTAGGAGATACATTCTGTATCTCTTTCCTGCCTTTTATAAAGAACTAATAAAAAAAGAAAGCGAGTAATTAGAATTGATGCATGAATATAAAATAATAACCCTATGTGGCTCAATTAAATTTAAAGATGAATTTATGAAAGTTCAGGAGAAACTTACTTTAGATGGAAATGTTGTTTTAACACCGAATTTTTTTTAAAAGTATAAAAAAAGAGGCTATAGACAAAAAAACTAAAAAAATGCTAGATGGAATGCATAAACAAAAAATAGATATGTCAGACGAGATTTATGTGATTAATGTTGATGGGTATATTGGAGAAAGTACAAAATTTGAAATTGAATATGCAAAATCAAAAGGAAAAAAGATATCTTATTTAGAAAATATCGGATAAAATAGTAATTTAGAGTAGGTTAGCAATTGTTTACAAATTTACATAAATATGGTACAATATTATTTAGTAGCCATTTGTAGAAGAAAAGAATGCATTTTGTATTTATTTTCACCCTTCATAATATTAAGTAATTTGGGAGGAGCTAATCAATGGTTATGATATAACACACAAAACATTTCAATAAAAAAGAACAGGAGGACAAAAAATGTTAGTAAGTGAAAACGGAAGAATGCAGGAGTTACCAGATGATATTCGGGCTTTTGACGGATATAAAATATATGGTAATATACTAGTAGTACACTATGTACGTAAAGCAAATTATAGTGCCTACTATCAAACAGACGATGGACTTGACTTAAAGGAAAGCAATATTGAATTTGCTCCAAGATTTTATGAACCAAATTTTTTGTTTTTTGCGACATCTAAAGATGAACACGTGCTGTATAATACGAAAAACGGTATTGTTATTGCTCGTGGTGATTTCAGTACTAATTTTGATATTTATAAGGGGAACTGTTTTAAAGCTATCATTCTTAAATTTTATGAAGATGGTATAGAAAAATATAGAGTCTTCGATGATAATGGGAATGAAGTTTTGGATGTCGGTAAAGGAAAGAAAGTAGAAATATTAACTTATGGAAAAATGGGCAATATAATGCCGTTAAGGATTAGAAATAAAAAAAATTATTCTGATTGTAAAGGTATTTTGCATATTGTTTTTAACCAAGATGGTACTTCAGAGGTCGTTAAAGTTATTCCACCTTCATATGATGAAATTTATTTGAACTTATATGCTGCTATTAAAGATGATAGAGGAAAAATGCACTATCCAACATATACAGCTATCAAAGGTGAAAAAGAAACCCGTTTTACATTTGCAGGGAAAAAAATTAGACTACCAGAAATATCATAACTATGAGAGCTAACTGGTTTGAAATAACCAGTTAGCTTTTAACATCTTTTAATAATATATAATAGACTATATATGTGCTAGAGGTATCAAAAGATATCTCTTTTTGTGATTTTGAAAATAAATTTTCAGAATTTGTCCGATTTTCATATTTTTTAACAGACATTAATAGTAGAGGAATAAATTTAAAGTTTTCCCATAAGATTAAACAAAACTTAAAAGGAGTAGAGCAAAATGAAAAATGGACAGAATGAGAATAATTTATTAGATATGAAATATATTATTAACAAAAAGTGTGTTTAAACACAAAAAAGTAAAAAATATAATTGACTAATTTATATTTTTAAGTTATAATATTATCAAAAAGTGTGTACAAACACAAAAAAAGTAAATGGAGAGTATGTAATGGAAATAGCCAGAGATTTGTATTTAACAAAATTAAAAAATAAAAAAAATAATAAATTAATAAAAATTATTACAGGGCTTAGAAGAAGTGGAAAATCATATTTACTTGATCCTATGTTTAAGAATTCATTATTAGCAGATGGAGTAAAAGAAGATCATATTATAAAAGTTGACTTAGATTCTATTGAAAATAGAGAATTAACAACAGATGGATTGAATTTATATAAATATATTATGAATAAAATTAAAGATGATAATATGTATTATATTCTTCTTGATGAGATTCAAAAGGTAAAAGACTTTGAGAGTGTTTTAAATAGTTTTTTAAGAAAGAATAACTTAGACGTTTATGTAACAGGAAGTAATTCAAAATTTCTATCTACAGATATTATTACAGAATTTAGAGGCAGAGGAGATGAAATCAGAATTTATCCTCTTTCATTTTCCGAATTTTATAATGCATATGAAGACAAAAAGAGAGCATTAAAGGATTATATGACTTATGGTGGAATGCCATATATATTATATTTAAAAACAACTGAAGAAAAAAGTGAATATCTAAATGATTTATTTAACAATACTTATTTGAATGATATTGTAGAAAGAAATAAAATACAAAGAGAAGATATATTAGAATCTATTATCAATATGTTATCATCATCAGTTGGTTCTTTAACAAATCCAAAGAAGTTGTATGATACTTTTATAAGTAATGGCTATACAGAAGTAAATAGAGCTACAATAAATTCATATATAAACTACTTACAGGATGCATTTTTAATAAATAAAGCAGAAAGATATGATATAAAAGGAAAAAAGTATATTACAACACCTTCTAAATATTATTTTACAGACATAGGATTAAGAAATGCGAGACTAAATTTTAGACAACAGGAAGAAGATCATTTAATGGAAAATATAATTTACAATGAATTATTAGTTAGAGGGTATAACGTTGATGTAGGAGTTATTGAAAAATTTGAAAAAGATAATACAGAAAAAACAATAAGAAAGCAATTAGAAGTAGATTTTGTATGTAATCAAGCAAGTAAAAGATATTATATTCAATCTGCTTTTGCAATACCAAACAAAGAAAAAATGGAACAAGAGCAAAAATCTTTAGTTAATATAAATGATAATTTTAAAAAAATAATTATTGTTAAAGATGATATAAATCTTTGGAGAAATGAACAAGGAATTTTAATAATAAGTTTAGAAGAGTTTTTATTAAATCCAAATAGTTTAGATTTATAATCATTTAAATTTAAAGATGAATTTATGAAACTTTAAGAGAAACTTACATTAGATGGGAATATAGTTTTAACACTAACTTTTTTAATAATATAAAGAAAAAAGATATTACCTTTTACAATGTAGAAATATTTTATACGAGGAAGAATATAGAAAATTATTAGAAGAAGATAGTTTATGAATATGATAAAAAAACTATTCATCTAATAGATTTGGTAAATATATGCGAAAAGGCACAAAATAATAAATTATTTTTTACTAATGTAAATAATAATTTACACAATGTTTTATATATTTTTTCTGAATATGAAATGAAAGACAAAACTTATGAACTATTGAATCAAATATATAATAGTGATAAAGGTTTCGGAATGATTATAGATAATAATTTAGAAGATGAAAATATAAAATACAATATAATCAATTTATAAATGAGATAATAAAATTTATTTTTATTATAAAACAATAAAAATAGAAAGAATGAATCTAATAAAAAAATATAGATTCGTTCTTTTTTATTAGTTAAAAAATTTTTTCTTAATTGTTACACAATTTATAAGTGTATATTCACGTTGTAAACCCAAAATATAAATTATAATAAAATTTACAAAAGTTGTCCGATTTGCATACTTCATAAGAGACCTTAATAGTAGAGGAATAAATTCAAAGATTTTTCATAAAATTAAACAAAACTAAAAAGGAGTAGAGCAAAATGAAAAACGGACAAAATGTTAATATTCAAATTGAATATGGAACAGAAAATTTAAAAGAAATACTAATAGAATTACTAAAAGAACAATATATAAATTATATAACTATGAACGAAAAACAAATGCTTATTTAAAGCTGACAATTATAAAAGAACAAGTTATAATCTAGGTATGCTTTAGATAGGCTATTTACTCTCAGGAAAGTTCAAATAGAAATAGCAATTCTTATTTGAACTTAAAAAGAGAGGTGAGTAAAATTGAATAGGGTAAATAGTTATAGAAACATAAGAGTTGCAAAATACATAAGACTTTCAAGAGAAGACGGAGATGACCGAGAAAGTGAAAGTGTAGAAAATCAAAGAGATATTATTGATAATTACATATCAAGTCATGAAGAATTAATTGAAGCAGGGGAATATGTAGATGATGGATATACGGGAACAAATTTTAATAGACCGGGATTTCAGAAAATGGTAAAAGACATAGAAGAAGAAAAAATAGACTGTATAATAACAAAAGATTTATCAAGGTTCGGAAGAGACCATATAGACACTGGATATTATTTAGAAAGATTTTTACCAGCAAATAATATAAGATACATAGCAATTGGAGATAATGTAGATACAATAAAGCCAGATGGATTGCAATTTTTAACATTTAAACTAAGTTTTAATGACTATTATGCACAAGATATATCAAATAAAATAAAAAGTGTAAAACAAAGAAAAATCGAAAAAGGAGAATATCAAGCAGGAATCCCGCCTTATGGTTATAAGAAAGATACAGAGATAAAAAATCATTTAGTTCCAGATGAATATAGTTCACAAGTTGTAAAAGAAATATTTGATATGTATGTAAATAAAGGAATGTCAACAATAAAAATAGCAGATGAACTAAATAGAAGAGAAATAGAGTCACCAGCAATGTATTTAAAAATACCTACATATATGAAAAGAAAAAGTGTAAATCCAAGTGGAAAATATATGTGGTTAAGGGCACAAATAGGAAAAATTTTAAGGAATGAAGTTTATCTTCGGAAGTGTAGTAGGAAGGAAATTTCAAAAAGTAAGTCATAAAATAGCAAAAGTGAGATGTACCAAAAAAGAAGAACACATTGTTCTAGAAAATATGCATGAGCCAATTATAGATATTGAAACTTGGAATAAGGCACAAAATAAATTAAATGGTTATACAAAGGTACGAGATAGAAAATATGACCATATACTAAAAGGATTAGTTTATTGTGGAGAATGTGGTAATAAAGCAACTTTAAGATGTAGAGAAGAAAAAAGAAAAAATGGAACTGTTTGGAGGGCTACATATTTTATTTGCTCTAAAAGAAATAATTATAGTGCATTA
>CAJFJY010000052.1 GCA_904384205.1 uncultured Clostridia bacterium
TCCAAAAAATTAATAAAGAATTTCTAAAATTACTCCAATCACATTCAAAATTTTTTCAATATAATATATAAAACATTTAAAGCAATAAGCAACAGGCTGCAAATAGTAACATCCAGCAACTTAATTTGACATAATTTATTAACAGATATTGACAAAATATTATTATTCCTGTATAATTATATATGGTTATGTAACTAAAGACGAACTATGGATAAAACATAGAATTGGGGTGTAAAAAATGGAAAAATGGCAGGGTAAACACTTTAGTATAACTGATCCTAATGGTGTAAGAACAGTTATATATCAAGTTAATAAAACGGAAAAAGAATTTTTGAAGGATTCACCAAAATACACAGTACAAAGATTAGATTCAACACAAGAAATTGTGGGAAATGCTCAAAGAAAAACATTTTATATTGATAATCCTTCAGAATATGAAGACCAATTGGTAATTCTATCTTTTGGAAAAGATAGAGTTGTTGTTAATACGGCTTTAGTGCAGGGAAATAAAATTTCAATTACTAAAAAACCATTACCAATAAAATTTAATAGTCTTTATTCAGAAAAGGAAACAGAATTTAAAGACTTTCGTTATACACCAAATTTAAAGAGACCTATTTGTATAATAGACCCAGAAACTACAGAGGAAATAAAGCCTATGCTTTATTTTGATGAGAAAACAAATGAAGTTAAAGGAAAGTGTAAATTAAAACCATATAAATCTTATTTTGCCTTTGAAATTAGAGACAAAAAAGAAAATTAAGGAGGAAGTTTTAAATGAAAAATCCGGAAGCACAAAAACATGAAGACATAGAAATAGTATGTGCGATGTTAAATGAAAAAACTAATAAACTAGAAAGAGGAGAAAAGCCAGGGGATGCTACTGAAGTAGGAATTTATGGTAGTAAAGATGGAGTAGATATTAATATCGAAGAGTTAATAAATAATGGAATAGGTACTTATGAAATAAATTATTACCCAGAAAAAGGATCAGCAGAAAGAGTATTTAGTGACGGGACAAAAAGTAAGGTAGAAAATATAGAGAAAATAAAAGAGATTTATAAAGAAAGAAAAGAAGCAGGAAGAGTAGAGCACGTAGATGATAAAGATATAGCAAATGATAGATAGTACGAAAGATGTAGGTGGTAATCTATGAATTATAAAATACAAGGTGCGATTAAAAGAAATAGAACAACATTTGTAATATGTGCAATACTATGGGTCATATTAACCATAGTATTTGTTGCGCCTTTTACATATAGTTTTTTCTTAGCTAAACAAAGTGGTAGCTTTGATCTAACTATTTTTTTTGAGACAATAGTACAAAATATAACTAATCCATTTGGAACATTAGGAAATGTATTTTCTCAAGGTGCAGCAGGAAACTTCTTTTCAGTATGGATAGTTTTTACGATATTCTACATGTTTTTCTTTTTTATAGGTTTTGTTAGGTCAGCACCTAAGAATGAATATTCAGATATAGAACATGGTTCAAGTGACTGGAGTGAAAGAGGAGAGCAGTACAGAATTCTAAGTAAAAATAAGGGAATAATACTTGCAGAAAATAATTATTTGCCAGTAGATAAAAGAGGAAATGTAAATGTTTTAGTAGTTGGACGGATCTGGTACTGGTAAATCTGCATCATATTCAATACCAAATGCATATCAAATGCTAGGATCATATGTTTTCACAGATCCTAAAGGGGAATTGTATGATAAAACAGCAGGATATTTAAAAGAACATGGCTACGATATTAAAGTATTAAATTTAGTAAGACCACAATTTAGTGATGGATATAATCCGTTAATGCATATTTCATCAGAAGTAGATGTAGACGTTATTGCAAATATTGTTATAAAAGGGCAAAAATCTGAAAATTCTTCATCAGATCCATTCTGGGATGATTCAGCCGAAATGTTATTAAAAGCATTAATATATTATTTAATTGCAACAAGACCAGAGGAGGAACAAAACTTAGCAAGTTGTGCTGAACTAGTCAGGGCAGCAAATACAAATGGTGGAAGCAACTTATTAACAGAATTAATGAGTCAGTTGCCATATGATCATCCTGCAAGAATGAATTACAAATCTATTGAGATAGCGTCAGAAAAAACATATTCATCTATTTTAAGTACATTGCAGTCAAAGCTTGGAAAATTTGATTCAAAAGAGATTGCAGAACTAACATCAACAGATACAATTGATTTTGAAGAAATAGGAAATAAGAAAACAGCAGTATATGTAATATCATCTGATACACATTCAGCATATGACTTTTTACTTACTATTTTCTTCTCACAAATGATACAACAATTGTATGATTTTGCAGATAGAAATGGTGGACAATTAAAGGAGCAAACATTTTTTATATTAGACGAATTTGCAAATATTGGAAAAATACCAGATTTTGATAAAAAAATATCAACATCGCGAAGCAGAAAAATTTCCTTCAGTGTTATCCTACAAAATGTAGACCAATTGGAGGCAGTATATGAAAAATCTTATGAAACTATAATGGGTAACTGTGATACACACCTTTTCTTAGGAAGTAACTCATATAAAACAGTTGAATATTTCTCTAAAGCACTAGGAGAAAAAACAATTGAAAGAGATAGTATATCTATAAATAGAGATAAGCAAAACTGGCGAACAGGAAAAAGTGTATCTGATCAAGTAATGGCAAGAGCTTTAATGACACCAGATGAATTAAGAAGAATGGATAATGACCAATGTATAATTTATGAAAAAGGAATAAAGCCTGTTAAAGCAAGAAAATTCTATTATTTTGAACATCCGATGGCAAAAGAACTAGCAAGATATGAAATAAGCCATAACGATATAGGCGAAATAAAAAGAGGAAATTGGAGAAAATATAATCCATATAATCCTTATGTTGATGAAAAAGATAAAAATAAAGAGCCAGAAGATTTGAAAGTAGTTGAATCTTTAGACGATTTATTTGATGATGTAGGAGAATCTAATAAAGAAAATAAAGAAGAGCCTAAGGTTGAATCAAATAATAATGAGATTCAAAATAAGATCGAGAACAAAGATGATGAAGACATCAGATTGCCGTATGAAGAAGATGAAAACGAATATGATTTACAAAAAGAGCTAGAAGCTAAGTTCGATGAATTGTTCGGAAGTATAGATGAAGATAGTTAATTGGGAAACTGATTAACTATTTTTAATACACTATAAAAAAGTTGCTATTATATATTTTTAAACTTTTCCTGTTTGTTCCATTCAAAAAGAATTCATAAGGCTTTCTCATGAGCCTCTTTCACTCAGACCCTCTCGTACCTCGAGTATCGTGAACATCCCTCATTCGAAAGCCAAATGAATTCTATTTTTCATTTCACTCAAGCGTCAAAGATTTAAAAATATATAATAGCAACTTTCTAGAAGTTACTTTTTAAATAAATCTTTACAAACAAGAGTTCTTATGATATACTTGTAAAGGCAAAGGAAATAGTTAATAATTTTAAGTAAAAAGGAGAAATAAATTATATGAAATTTGTACATATAGCAGATTTACACATAGATAGTCCATTTATAAATCTAACAGATAAAGAAGGATTTGGAGACTTAAAAAGGCTAGAGCAAAGAAAAGTGTTAAGAAAAATAATAAATTACATCAAAGAAAATAATGTAGAATATTTTTTTATTTCAGGAGATTTATATGAACATCAATATGTAAAAAAGTCAACAATAGAATATATAAATAATTTATTTAAAGAAATTCCAAATACAAAAATATTTATATCACCAGGAAATCATGACCCATATCTAAAAAATTCATATTACAATAAATTTCAGTGGAATAATAATGTACATATATTTAATTCAAGATTTGAAAAAATTGAATTACCCGAGTTAGATATATATGGATATGGATTTGACGATTTTTATTGTACAGATTGTAAAATAGAAAGTTTAGAAATTGATAATAAAGATAAATTAAATATTTTAGTTATCCATAGTACAATAGATGGTGCAAATATAGAAGAAAAGCAATATAATTCTATATCAAGGAAAATTTTAGAAGAAAAAGGATTTGATTATGTAGCAACAGGTCATATACATAAAAGACAAATATTAGAAAATCCATATATAGTATATCCAGGTTCAACAATATCACTTGGCTTTGATGAGCCAGGAGAACATGGAATGATAACTGGGCAAGTGGATGAAAAAAATATACAAATAAAGTTTGTTCCACTTGCAGAAACAGAATTTATAGAAAAAAATATTGAGGTAACAGATATATTATCAAAAGAAGAATTAATAGAGAAAATTAATTCTTTAGAAATAAAAGAAAATCAATTTGTGAAAATTATATTAACAGGAAAAAGAAATTTTGAAATTGATACATATGGTTTATATAAATTAATAAATCAAGATAGAGTTATAAAAATAAAAAATAAAACAAAAATGAAATACGATTTAAATTCTATGCAAAATGATATAACTCTAAAAGGATTATTTGCAAAAGAATTTTTAAAAAAATTAAATCAACCAAATATAACAGAAGAAGAAAAAGAAATAATAGAAAAAGCAGTAGAAATAGGATTTGAAGCACTAGAATAAATAAAATAAAAATAAATAAAAAATAAAATAAATTAATTAAAAAATAATTAAAAAATAATTAAATTAAAAAAATAAATAAAAAATAATTAAATTAAAAAAATAAATAAAATAAATTAATTAAAAAATAATTAAAAAATAATTAAATTAAAAAAATAAATAAAAAATAATTAAATTAAAAAAATAAATAAAAAATAATTAAATTAAAAAAATAGATAAAAAATAAAATAAATTAATTAAAAAATTAAAAAATAAAATAAATTAATTAAAAATAATTGAAAAGGAGAAAAATAAATTTGAAAATAAATGAAATAAAAATAAATTCATATGGAAAATTAAAAGACAAAGAAATTAAATGTAACGACGGAATAAATTTAATTTATGGAAAAAATGAATCCGGAAAATCAACATTATTAAGGTTTATTGAAAATATTTTTTATGGAATATCAAAAAATAAGAAGGGAAAAGAATTTTCAGATTATGATAATTTTTTACCATGGTCAGGAGAAGAATTTTCTGGAAGAATTAATTATGAATTAGATAATGGAGAAAAATACGAAGTATTTAGAGACTTTAAAAAGAAAAATCCAAAAATATTTAATAATGAAAAAGAAGACATATCTAAAAATTTTAATATAGATAAAAATAAAGGAAATGAATTTTTTTATGAACAAACCAATATAGATGAAGATTTATTTTTATCAACAATAGTTTCATATCAGCAAAGAGTAAAGCTAGAGAAAAACGAGCAAAATTTTTTAGTACAAAAAATAGCAAATATAGTTGGCACTGGAGAAGATAATGTATCATATAAATTGGCAATGGATAGAATAACAAGAAAACAAAGAGATGAAGTAGGGTCTCAAAAGTCTAGGGAAAAACCAATTAATGTATTGCAAAGAAAAATTGAAACATTAGAACAAGAAAAAGAAAATTTGAAAGATTTTGAAAATAAAAAATATGATATAGAAGAAAATAAAAATAATTTAGAAAATGAAATTATAAATTTGGAAAAAGAAAAGGAATATATTTCGTCTTTAAAAAATTTAGAAAATAATCAAAAAATAGAAGAAGAAAAAATTAATTTAAAAGAAAAAATAAAAAAAGAAAATATAGAAAAAATAAATAATTTAAAAATAAATTTAAATAAAAAAATAGAAGAAAATAAAAAAGAAAAAAATAAAAAAATAGAAAAAATAAATTTATTAAAAAATAAAAATAAAAAAATAAATATTAAATTTTTAATAATTTTAATTTTATTTATTTTAATAAATATTATTCAATTTATTTTTATAAAAAATAAAATAATAAATATTTCTTTAATAGCAATAATTCCAATTTTATTAATTATTTGGATATTTATTAAAATGAAAAAAAATAAAGAAATAAAATTAGAAAATGAAGAAAATAAAAAAATATTAGATGAATTAAAAACACAAGAAAAATATTTAGAAAATGAAATAGAAATTATAGAAAATAATAACAAAAATATTGAAAAAGAATTAGAAACAGAAAAAGATAATTTATTAAGAAAAAATAATTCAGAAAAAGAAAAATTATTAAATAATTATAAAAATAAAATAAATTATGAAAAATTATTAGAATATAATAAATTAAAAAATCCAACTGAAATTTTTGAAAATATGCAAAATGATTTATCACATAAAAAAATTCAGTTACATCAATTAGAATTAGACAGTAGAAATATTGAACCTAAATTAGATAATCTTTCAAAAATAGAAGAAGAACTAGAAAATGATAAAGAACAATTAAGTTCATTAGAAAAATTAAATAAAAGTATGGAATTAGCAAAAGAAGTCTTAGAAAAATCATATGAAGAAATGAAAAACATGGTTGCCCCTAAATTCACAAAAAATTTGTCAGAAAACATTTCTAAAATTACAAATGGAAAATATAAAAATGTCAGAGTTCATGATGAATTGGGATTAATAGTTGAACTTGAAGATGGTAGTTATGTAGAGGTTGGAAAATTAAGTGTTGGTACAATTGACCAATTGTATCTATCCCTAAGACTTTCAATGATTGATGATTTATCAGAAGAGAGAATGCCAATATTCTTAGATGAATCTTTTGCATATTTTGATGCAGATAGATTAAAAAATATTTTAAAATATTTAAGTACAGATTTTAATAATAGACAAATATTTATTTTTACTTGTACAGATAGAGAAAAAGATATTTTAGAAGAATTAAAAGTGAAATTTAATTTGATTAGTATGGATTGAACTATATATAATAGTTCAATCCTCTAATATTTTGTTACTAAATAATGGCCTTTTAAATATAAACCGTTGCTATTATAATATTTTAAGGTTCTCCTGTTCATTTCATTCAAAAAGAATTCATAAGGCTTTTTCATGAGCCTCTTTCACTCAGACCCTCTCGTAACCTCGAGTACCGTGAACATCCCTCATTCAAAAGCCCAATGAATTCTAATTTTCATTCCACTCAAGCGTCAAAGCTTTAAAATATTATAATAGCAACGATTTGTCGCTTGAATTTGTTAAAGACAATTATCTAGTAATAATATTTTATATAAAATAGTAAAAAATAGTGGAAATTATGCCCAAAAGTGTGGTATAATAGATAATGTAGTGTAAATTTATGGAAGGAAGGTTATTATGTTTGATAAATTAGACGCAGTTGAAAAGAGATATGAAGAATTAACAAAAATGATAAGTGATCCAGAAATAATTGCTAATCAATCAGAATGGCAAAAATTAATGAAAGAGCATGCAAGCATAGAAGATGTGGCATTAAAATATAGAGATTATAAAAAAGTAAAAAATGATATGGAAGAAGCCAAAGAGATGATGGAAGATAAAGAACTAAAAGAATTAGCAGAAGCAGATTATTATGAAAATAAAGAAAAGTTACCTAAATTAGAAGAAGAATTAAAAGTTCTTTTAATTCCAAAAGACCCAGATGATGATAAGAATATAATTTGTGAAATTCGTGCAGGTGCAGGAGGAGAAGAAGCTGCATTATTTGCAGGAACATTGTTTAGAATGTATAATATGTATGCAGAAAGAAAGCACTGGAAAGTAGAAGTATTAAATGAAAACGAAACAGGTTTAGGTGGATATAAAGAAATATCTTTTATGGTTACAGGAAAAGGTGTATATAGTAGATTAAAATTTGAAAGTGGTGTACATAGAGTACAAAGAGTTCCAGATACAGAGAGCAGTGGAAGGATACATACATCAACAGCGACAGTTGCAGTTTTACCAGTAGTCGAAGATGTAGAAATTGAAATAAATCCAGCAGACATAAAAATGGAAGTATTTCGTTCATCTGGTGCAGGAGGACAACATATAAATAAAACATCATCAGCCGTAAGATTAATACATGAACCAAGCGGAATAGTAGTAGAATGTCAAACAGAAAGGTCACAATTTCAAAATAGAGAAAATGCTATGAAAATGTTAAGAACTAAGCTATACGAAATAGAAAAATCTAAACAAGATAATGCAATATCAAGTGCAAGAAAATCACAAGTTGGTTCAGGAGATAGAAGTGAGAAAATAAGAACATATAATTATCCTCAAGGAAGGATAACAGATCATAGAATAGGAATGAGTATTTATCAAATGGAAAATTTCTTAAATGGTGATTTAGATGAAATGATAGATAATCTAATTGCAGCAGATAGAGCAGAAAAATTAAAAGGTGAAGAAGAATAAAATTTTATATAATGTAATAAACTAAAACTTCTTAAAATAAACTAAAATAAGAATATTTTAAGGAGTTTTTTATATGCAAGAAATTTTAAAAACAACATTATTAGGTTTATTTTTTGGCACATTTGGAACAACAATAGGTGGGATTTTGGGAGTAGTCATCAAAAAAAATTCAAATAAATTTTTGAGCTTTATTTTAGCATTTGCATCAGGATTAATGATGGCAATAATTTGTTTTGATTTAATACCAGAAGCATTAGGAATTACAGGTTTAGGAATTGTATTATTGGGTATATTAATAGGAATATGTATAATGATCTTCTGTGATTTAGTTGTAAGTAAAAAATTTTCATATGCAAAAAGTAAATCAGATAAAAAAGGATTACTAACAACAGGGATAATTGTATCAATAGGCTTAGCAATACATAACTTTCCAGAAGGATTAGCAATAGGATCAGGATTTGAAGCATCATTAAAACTGGGCTTAAGTTTAGCATTAGCAATTTGTCTACATGATATACCAGAAGGAATATCAATGGCAGTTCCTATGAAAAATGGAGGAATGAAGAAATCCAAAGTGATTTTATATGTGTTTTTATCAGGAATTACTACGGGAATAGGAGCTTTAGTAGGAGCAATTATTGGTCAAATTTCACAAACAATTATAGCAATGTGTCTAAGTTTTGCAGCAGGAGCAATGCTATATATAGTATCAGGCGAACTAATTCCTGAATCTAATCAGCTATATCATGGTAGAATGACAGCAGTAGGGAATATAGTAGGATTTTTGATAGGGCTATTTGCAATGATGTTATAAGAACTTTATAAATATTATTAGAAGTTTAAAAAATTTCCTTGACAATAGAGCTTAAATAATATAAAATACAAACAAAAGTTCAAAACGGGTTCAAAAATAACAAGGAGGTTGTTAAGTTTGAGCAATATAGAAAATTTAAAAGATCTAATAATATATCAAAGTCAAAATAATAAAAATATATCAGTAGAAGTCTTATATAATGAAGAAGACGTTTGGTTAACTCAAAAGTCAATGGCAGAATTATTTAATGTTGCAGAAAATAATATTACATATCATTTGCAAAATATTTTTAAATCTAAGGAATTAGAACAAGATTCAGTTACTCAAAAAATTAGAGTAACTGCTTCAGACGGAAAAAAATATAAAACTAATTTTTATAGCCTAGATGCAATTATAGTAAATTCAAAAGAAGCAACAGACTTTAGAATATGGGCAACAAAAACGCTAAAAGAATATATCTGATTTTGATGAGCTATTAAAAGAAACAAGAAAGTTAGAAGGTGGACAAGAAGTTTAATAAAAATTATAAATGTCTAAATCAGAATCAACTTTAATAAAATTATTTTGACCATTCAAAATAATTCAACAAAAAGCAAAAACTGTTTTGACAAAACGAAATAACTTGACAAAATAATAATATGAGAATATAATAAATATAGGTGATGAAAATGTTAAAAAGAGAAATATACCTATCAAGAATAAGAGGTTTTTATGATAGCGATTTAGTTAAGATTCTAGTAGGAATAAGAAGATGTGGAAAATCGGTTATATTAAAACAGATTATAGATGAAATAAAAGAAAAAGGAATACAAGAAGATCATATATTATATATAAATTTCGAATATGTAGAATTCGAGAACTTAAAAGATTATAAGAAATTGAATAGTTATGTTAAAGAGAAAATAAAAGATAATGAAAAATATTATATTTTTTTAGATGAAATACAAAATGTGGAAAAATTTGAAATTGTTGTAAATTCTTTAAGAGCATCATTAGAAAATATAAGTATATTTATTACCGGTTCCAATAGTAAATTATTATCAAATGAGCTTTCTACTGTATTATCAGGAAGATATGTATTATTTAATATTTATCCTCTAACTTATAAAGAATATATTGAATTAACAGGAAAAAATCCAAAAGATGAAGAAAATTTTTGGGATTTTGTGAAATGGGGAGGTTTACCTAATAGAGTTCAATTTACAAATGAAATAAATATTAAAGACTATTTACATAGTGTATTTGATTCAATAATATTAAGAGATGTAGTTGAAAGGTTAG
>CAJFJY010000053.1 GCA_904384205.1 uncultured Clostridia bacterium
ATTATTCTTACAAATAGTATATGGAAGAACACAAACAGCTTTCTCAGAAGGAGGACTTCCAGTAGGAGCAGGACTTGAAGATTTAGGAAAAGGACATACATCACAAGTTGGAACTATATATTCAAGTACATTAAAAGGACCAAGATATTTACAATTAACAGAGGGCTATATTGTAGAACTTGGTTTAGATAAAGATGACCAAATTATTGGTTATAAATATGTTCATATGGGAAAAATGATGGATAACATTAAAAAGGGTATGGACCCAATGGAAGCTATCGAAAAAGCTTCTGGTACATATGGTAGATTTGATGAGGCTGTTAAACGAATCGATCCAAGACAAAATTAATTAAAATCAGCAATCTGCACATTTTTTATAATATATCCAAACTTCGATGTACAAAAGTACTATCTCAGTTTGTCTATATTTATAAAAAATGCACATCTCACTAATTTTAATTAATTTTCAAATAAAACGAATGAAAAGCAAACTACTTACTTTGTTTTAGTAGTGTAAGCATTGAAACTAAAAATAACTATAAAGGAATGATAGTATGACAAGATTGGAATATGATGATGAAGATAGAAAAATCAGAAGTGCATTACAAGATGGAATAAAAGATTATCAAGAAAAAATTAAACAGGAAAAAGGCAGAAAATTTAATAGAACACAAGATGAAATTAAAGGATTAGATGGATTAAAAAAATTTGCAAAGAAGAAAACAAAAAAAGTTGAAGACAGCGAAGAAGATGATGATTTTCGACGAAAACAAGCAATCAATAATTTGTTAAGGTCTTATCAAAAGAGTTTATCAAGTGAAGTTATATTATCAGCTATTAAAATGTATGAACAGGGAAAAAGCTATGATGAAATAGAAAGTTACTTACAGTATGAACAGAGTAGAGAAGAAAGTTTAGGAAAAGTAGATTATTATGGTGGGAGAACACTAAAAGAAGCAAGAACAGAAATGGAAGATGATGAACTAGAACTATGATAACAATTTGTTGGAATTAAGTAAATTGATATGGGGGAAAAATGAAATTTGGTTTAGATGAGAAAGTTGTAAAAGATATTGTATCTATACTAGAAAAGTATAGTGAGGTAGAAAGAGCCTGTATCTTTGGTTCAAGAGCAAGAGGCGATTATCGAAATGGGTCTGATATCGATATAGCTTTGTTTGGAGAAAATCTGACATTTCAAATAAATACAAAGATATATTTTGAAATTGACGATTTATATTTACCATATAAAATTGATCTAATAAATTTTAATAGTCTTGGTAAAGATGATAAAATAAAAGAAAGTATATTGAGAGAAGGAGTTGAAATATATGCCAAATAATGTAATACAAAGTTATGAAAACTTTAAAAAGGCTTTTAATAAGTTGAAGGAATTTGTTGAAACAGATAATGGTAGCGAAAAAGATAGAAGTGCAATTATAAATGCATATCAATATACATTTGAACTATTTTGGAAAACCCTTCAAAAATATATGAAAGAACAAGAACTATTGGATGAATTAGGACCAGGATCAGTTATTAGAACAGCTTTTCAATATAATATTATAGAAAACGGCGAAATTTATATGAGTATGCTAAAGGATAGAAATTTGATAACACATACATATAAAGAAGATGTAGCAGAAGATATTCATAATAGTATAAAAACAGAATATATTAAAGAACTAGAAAATTTTATAAAGTATTTTGATGAAAAAATACAAAAAAATAAGGAGGAATAATAAATGGCAGTAACATTTGAAAGTTATGAAAGAAGAATAGACCAAATAAAACCAGTAATGGAAAAATACGGAATTAAAGACTTTGAAGATGCATTAAAAATATGTACAGATAAAGGATTTAATCCATATGAAATAGTAAAAGGAGTACAACCAATATGTTTTGAAAATGCAGCTTGGGCATATACATTAGGAGCAGCAATAGCAATCAAAAAAGGATGCACAAAAGCTCACGAAGCAGCAAAAGCAATAGGAGAAGGATTACAAGCATTTTGTATCCCAGGATCAGTTGCAGATGATAGAAAAGTAGGATTAGGACATGGAAACTTAGCATCTATGTTGTTATCTGAAGACACAAAATGTTTTGCATTTTTAGCAGGACATGAAAGTTTTGCAGCAGCAGAAGGAGCAATAGGAATTGCAAAATCAGCAAATAAAGTAAGAAAAGAACCATTAAGAGTAATCTTAAATGGACTTGGAAAAGATGCTGCACAAGTAATTTCAAGAATAAATGGATTTACATATGTAAAAACAGATTTTGATTTCTTCACAGGAAAAGTAAATGTAATAGAAGAAATACCATATTCAGATGGAGAAAGAGCAAAAGTAAAATGCTATGGAGCAAATGATGTAAGAGAAGGTGTAGCAATCATGTGGTTAGAAGATGTAGATGTATCAATCACAGGAAACTCTACAAACCCAACAAGATTCCAACACCCAGTAGCAGGAACATACAAAAAAGAAAGATTAGAAGCAGGTAAAAAATACTTCTCAGTAGCATCAGGAGGAGGAACAGGAAGAACATTACATCCAGACAATATGGCAGCAGGACCAGCATCATATGGTATGACAGATACAATGGGAAGAATGCACTCAGATGCACAATTTGCAGGAAGTTCATCAGTACCAGCCCATGTTGAAATGATGGGATTAATAGGAATGGGTAACAACCCAATGGTTGGAGCATCAGTTGCAGTGGCAGTTGCAGTAGAAGAAGCAATGAAATAATAGGGACGTATCAAATTGAACAAAATTTGAACAAAAGGGACAGACATAACAGTATAACATAGATAAGATAAATTATTTACAAAAAATAAAAGATATTAAAATAGAACTTTAATATCTTTAATTTTTTTGCTAAAATATCAAAAAATATATTAAAATACACAGATACAAAAATTTTATGTTTTGCACTACAAAATTTGGATATACTAAAACAAAAAAGAAAGGATATCAAAAATGCAAAGTGAAAAAGAAAAATTGTATAATTTAGCATATATAGATAAAATAACGAAACTTGGAAATTACAATTATTTTTTGGAAAAAGGAAATCTTATCTTAAAAGAAGAAAATCAAAATATTTATGTAATAGCATTAGATATAGATAAATTCAAATCATTTAACAAGAAATATGGACATGATATAGGAAGTAAAATATTGTATCAAATAGGCAAGATATTAAGTAGTAATATAAAAACAGAAAAAAAATCTATTGTTTGCAGACTTGCAAACGATATGTTTGGGATGATAATAGTTACAGATAAAAATATACAAAATGTAGTAGATAAAATATGTAAAGATTTAAAGAAGATACAAATAAATAAAAGCGAATATAGGGTATATATATCTATTGGAATATATAAGATACAAGGAGACAAAGACATAATACAAGCACTAGATAAAGCATTAATAGCTCATAACTATGCCAAAGGAAATTATAATATCCAATATAAAATATTTAATAATCAAATGGAAGAAAATATGATAAGAGAGCACAATATAGAAATTCAAATGGAAAAAGCTTTAGAAAATGAAGAATTTAAAGTATATTATCAACCTAAAATATCAACAAAAACGAATAGGATGGTAGGAGCAGAAGCATTGGTAAGATGGATAAAAGAAGATGAAATAATTTCACCAAATATATTTATACCAGTATTTGAAAAAAATCATTTCATAATAGAACTAGATAAATATATATTTGAAAAAGTATGCCAAGATATACAAAGTTGGAAGCAAGTAAAGAATGAAAAAATACCGATGATATCAGTAAATATATCCAAAGAGAATTTCTATAATGAAGAATTTATAAAAGAATATGAAAAAATAGCAAAAAAATATAATTTAAAAACAGAAGAAATAGAAATTGAAATAACAGAAAATGTAACGATGATAGAAAACATATCAATAATAAAAATGATAAAAAGAATAAAAGAAGCGGGATTTGTAATATCAATAGATGATTTCGGAACAGGGTACTCCTCACTAAATATGTTACAATCAATGCCAATAGATATAATAAAAATTGATAAAACATTTATTGATAAAATAGATATAAAAAATAAAAACAATAATATGGTAGACTATATAATTTATATTGCAAAAAAGTTAGGACTAAAAACAGTTGCAGAGGGAGTAGAGGCAGAGGAACAAGTAAAATATTTGAAAGAAATAGGATGTGATATGCTCCAAGGATATTATTATTCAAAACCTTTGAAGAAAAAAGAATTTGAACATTGGGGACGTACAAAATTGAACAAAATTTGTTCAAAAGGGACAGACCTAATTAATAAAAAATTAAATAAACACAAAAACCTCAAAAGTGCTGATAATACTTAAATATAGAAGGTTAGCAAATAAAAAAATAAAATACGAACAAAAATTTTATATTTTTTTAAAAAAAGTATTGACAAAATAAAAAATAAAATATAAAATAAGTTCAACAAAAGCGAACAATAATTTGCAAAACAAAAATTCTAAGAGGGAGTGATTAATATGTATAAAATAGGAAATAAAATAAAAATAAAAACAACAAAAGAAACAAGTATAGAAAGACATCCAGTCCCAGTGTTAGGAACAGATTTTAAAGTAAAAATCGTATACAAAAATGTAAAAGTTCCAGAATTAGACATAGAAAAAAAGGTTATAAAAATATCACTTCCTAGTAGATATAAAAATAACTCAAACAAACAAATACTAGATTTAGCAATAGAAAAATTATACGAACAAATCGCTAAAGTAGAAATAGAAAGATCAATGGAAAAAATAAGAATTATGGTAGGATTTGCGCCAGAAGATTATGAAATAAAAAATATGAAGAATGAAATAGCAAGATGTGTTCAAAATAAAATAACAGTAAATCCTAAAATAGTAATGTTCCATAGAGATGTGATAGATTTCGTAATACTACATGAATATTGTCATTTAAAATATAAAACACATTCAAAATATTTCTACAGAATGATAGAAAAATATGAGCCTAATTTTGAAAAATACGAAAAAATCTTAAATGCATGCTTGTTTCAATATTAATATTAATGTATAATAATATTATTATGAAAGAGATAATAGTTGATAAAAAATATGATGGAAAAAAATTAAATAAAATAATATTAGAAAAACTACCAAATATTAATTATAATACATTTAATAAATTACTAAGAAAAAAAGATATAAAAGTAAATGAAAAAAGAATTAATAAAGATATTTTGGTATATGAAAATGATAAAATTATATTATATATGCAAGATGATATGGAGAATAATGCATTTAAAAATATAAAAGTAGTTTATGAAGATGACAATATTTTAGTTTTGGACAAGCCTGTAAATATTGAAGTAACAGGGGAAAATAGTTTGACAGAAATAATACACAAAAAGTTTAAAAATTGTGGATTTAAACCTATGCCATGTCATAGAATCGATAGAAATACAACTGGTTTAGTATTATTTGCCAAAAACGAAGAAAGCTTAAATATTTTATTAGAAAAATTTAAAAATCATGAAATAGAAAAACATTATTTAGCATTAGTATATGGTCATCCTAAAGATAAGCAAAAAACAATCGAAAGTTATCTTTTTAAAGATAATAAAAAATCACAAGTATATATAAGTGATGATTATAAAAAAGGGTATAAGAAAATTATTACTAAATACACAGTATTGGAAGAAAGAAAAGACAATACATCATTATTAGATGTAGAAATAGAAACAGGTAGAACACATCAAATAAGAGCACATTTAGCATATATAGGATATCCAATAATAGGAGACGGAAAATACGGAAATAATGAAATAAATAAAAAATTTCATAAAAAATATCAAATGCTATGTAGTTACAAAATAAAATTTAATTTTAAAGGTAATAATGGAATATTGAATTATTTAAATGGAAAAGAAATTTTATTACCAGACAAAGTATTCCAAATCTAGAATAAAACCAAACAAAAATAAAAATAGAAGGTATAAGTAAATTACAAATATCTTCTATTTTATAAACTACGCAATTAAACTTTAAATATAAAAATTATTTTGTGTATTCAAAAAAACTATCTGGAATGCCATATCTAGCAAGATATCCATTTTTGTAATTTAGGTCACTTGTGACATCTTTTATTACCCAATCTGGCATTTCAAATTTATTTGCTTCTTCTTGATTTTCAAATTCTACTTCTAAATAGGCTAATCCTTCTAATTCTCCGGAGAATATATCAATTGCTAATAAGTAGTCTCCGTCTAGAAATTGATATCTTGTTTTATAAATTGTATTTCCTTCTCGTTTTTGTATCAAATTATTATATTCTTCTTCTGTAATATAATTTTCAAATTCATCTCTTGTCATTCCATCTGTAGTTATATTAGTTTTCACAGAAAAAGTATATTCTTTGCCATCATTTATTTTCCTAACTCGTATCTCTGGCGAGAAGCATATATATGTTTGTTCTATTTTTGTAATTTCTGCATTAGATAAATCAAACGGGATATTTTCTTTATCAATTAGGTACTTCTTTTCTATTTCTACTGTATCTGCCATTATATTATCTACTTTAGTTGCATAATCTATTTCATATGTAATTTTTCTAATTGATATGAACAATACTATTATTAATATAAAAACTATAAATATTATTATAAACAAATTAATAAGCTTCTTTTTTTTCATATTATCACCAACTTCTAGCATTTTTTAATATAAAATCTGATCCATACCATAAAAGTAAACACATTACAATCACAATAATAAACCATAATACTAAATTTCTTATCTTTTTCTTTTTGGATTTATTAGATTTAACGAAATAAATTATACAAGACAAAATGTATACTAATAAAATTACAATAATACTTGAAGTCATTATAGATGCTATAATCAGATATTTACTAGGTATAGGAGCCAGAGAGGCATATACATTTAAAGAAATTGAAATTAATATTATAGCAACAATTGCTATAAGTAAAAACACTTTTTTAATTTTCATTAAAACACCTCCTTTTAATATTAATATGCGTATTATATAAATAACTTAATTTAGAAGTTACTACTAATTTCGTTTTCAGTATAAAAATATTATATAAGGAATTTTATTAAAATTCAATGGTAGTATAGAAAATTTTTAATATTCATTGTATAATAATTATGCAATATACTTTAATGGAGTGATTATATGTTGAAAAAAATAAAAATAGAATTGACTAACAAATGCTATAGAAATTGTAAACATTGTTCTAGTAGTGCTACAAGTAGTATGGATAATATAAGAGAATTAGACTTTGATAGTGTTTATAAAATTATTGTTGAAGCTCAAGTAATAGGTGTTAAAAGTATTGTTTTTACCGGAGGAGAACCTTTAATGTATGATAGACTTCCTCAACTTATTAAACTAACGGCTAATTTAGGAATGAAATCTACCATATATACATTTGCATATAGAACTGATGACACATTAAAAAAATGTAAAAATCTTATAAATTTAGGATTAAACGAAATTGTTTATTCTCTAGCAGATTCTTTATCTGATGAAAAAGATTATTCTAAATATAGTAAAGAAGAATTTTTTGATAAAGTTTTCAATAATAATAGTGCAACACTAGGATTTCATTATACAATTTCAAAAGATTCATATCAAAAATTAGAAAACACATTAAAAGAAACAATTAATACATTCAATAATAAAAAATATTTTGATAAAATAAGTTTACTTAGATTTGTACCACATGGAAAAGGCACTGAAGATATGGATATATCCAAAGAACAATTAAAAAATATTAAAAAACTATATTTAGATTTTGAAAATAAAGAAAAAATTAGATTAGGAACGCCATGGAATATACTTGGTATAAAGAATACACCTTGTGTCATTGCTGATGAAATAATGATTATAGGTTTTGATGGCATAGGATACCCATGTGACTCAATAAAATATTTTACAAAATTAGGTGTTAGTGGAAATATAAAAGAAAATACTTTAATGGAAATGTATAATTCAGAATATTTTAACAACATCAGAAAATTTAGTAAAAATAATAATTGTTTATCATGTGAGCATTATTCCATTTGCCAAAGTGGTTGTATCGGTCAGAAAATAATTGCCAATTATATAGAAAATGCAGATAAAGAGATGATTTTAAAAAAATGCATCAATGCAAAAGATCCAAAATGTATGAGGTGATTTTATGGAAAAAAGAGAAGAAGTATATAATTTATATTGGTATTTTGCTTGTGAAAGACAAAATATTTTTTGGAAAAAGTTAAAAGGAGAGGAGCCTCCATGGACGGATGATCCAATTTTACAAGAATACAAATTTTGTAATAGCTACAGAGTAAACGATAGAGTAAGCCAGTATTTATTAAAAAATGTCATATATAATGGAAAAAAATATTCTGATGAAGATATGTTATTTAGAATAATATTATTCAAATTATTTAATAAAGAATCTACATGGGAGTTATTATTGAAAAAATTTGATGATATAACACTAAAAACATTTAATATGAAAGAATATTCTAAAACTTTAGAAAATGCTATATCTAATGGAGAAAAAATATATAATGATGCTTATATAAGCTGTGCAAATAAAGCATTTGGATATGATAGAAAACATGATAATCATTTAGCATTGATAAATGAAATTTTTATAATCGATAAATCATATCAAAAAATAAAAAATGCAAAAACTATGGAAGAAGCATTTAATATTATAAGAAGTTATCCACTAATTGGAAATTTCATGGCATATCAACTAGTAACAGATATTAATTATAGTGAAGTTGTAAATTGGTCAGAAGATGAATTTACAGTAGCAGGACCAGGCTCAGAAAGAGGGATAAAGAAGTGTTTTATAGATAAAGGTAAAATGAGTAATGAAGATATAATTAGATATATGTATGAAAACCAAGAAAATGAATTTAAAAGATTAAATTTAGATTTTAAACCAATTGGCAATAGAAAATTACAATTAATAGATTGTCAAAATATATTTTGTGAATTAGATAAATATTGTAGACAAGCTATTCCAGACTTAAAATCAAACAGAACAAAAATAAAGAAGAGATATGTTCCAAAAACAACTAAAATAGAATATATGTATCCATCAAAATGGCGGAATAAAATATGCATAGATAATAAAAAATAGAAGGTATAAGTGAATTTATAAATACCTTCTATTATAACTTGTGTTAATTAAACTCTATTTCGTTATCATTTTTATCCATTTGTTGAACATTACATTTTTCTTGTAATCATAGACAATAGTTTATTTATAAAAGTTTTTATAGGATTATTTATATATTTTACTAACTGATTCTGAACACCCATTTATTTTTTCCTTTTTTATTCTTGATTGTATCTATAAAATATTATATCAATGAATTTATAATATTACAATAAAAAATATCAAACAATTTATTAAAGTGTACCGTAATTTTTAATCAATTTTTTTAAAATATTTCTTTAATGATCTACTGCTTGATGAATTTATAGGTGAATAAAAATAATTCTGGAAATAACAAAAAATCGCATTAATTAGTGCGATTTTAATATCTGGAGCGATTATGGAGCAGGTATGCGAAAAAATATCTCTGCTATTAGTAATGCTCTTTTTATATAATTCGATTTATTGTTTATAATTTAACATAAGTTTTGCATTTTTACAAGTGATTTATCAAAAGAAAATAGAAATTAAATTTTTTTATTTTGTATATGATTATTCTAAAATTTATGATAAAATACTTAAAAATAAATAATATTTATAAAAGGATGTGAAAAAGTTTGTTGTTATTTTTTTATTTACAAAAGACTATAAAAAAGTATTAATGGTAAAAAGAAATAAACCACCTTATAAGAATTGCTGGAATGGCATAGGTGGCAAAATAGAAGAAAATGAAACTGAAATTCAAGCAACAATAAGAGAATGTTATGAAGAAACAGAAATAAAACTAGATAATCCAAAATTATTTATAACATATATTTATCCAGAAACGAATCAAATGAATAAAGGAACAAATTTAAGTGTTTTATATGATTTTATAGATGAAGTTCAAGTAAAATCAAATTATGAAGGAATATATGAATGGAAAGATATTAATTTTGCTTTAGATTTTAACAATAAAGAATTAGCTGGACTCGCCAATATAAGTCAATTTATTAAAGAAATCTTTGATATTGAAGGTATAAAAAAGTTTTATGAATAGGAAGTGTTTTTAATGAATAGAAACGTAACTGTTGTTATAGATGGGCAAGCTGGAAGTTGCGGAAAAGGTAAAATTTGTGGCTATATTGCTCAAAAAGATAATATGGAGATATCAACTAATAATTGGTCTTCAAATGCAGGACATACATATATCAAAGATAATGATGAAAAAATTGTAGTCAGTCATCTACCTATGGCTATAATAAACAGTAATACTAAACTATGTTTAAATGCTGGTAGTATTATTACTCCAGAAATACTAGAAAACGAATTAATAAAATATAAAGATATTATAGGAGAAAGAAAAATTTTCATACACCCTAGAGCAATGATTATTAAAGAGAAACATAGAGAGCAAGAAAAACAATTAATAAAAAGTGGTTCAACATTTAAAGGATGTGGTTCAGCTTTATCAGAAAAAATTATGAGAGCACCAGAAGTAGAACTAATAAAAGATTTCTATAACCATTTTTCAGACTATGCTAAAAGTAAAATAGAAATTGTAGATACTTCTATTATATTGAATAAATCACAAAATTCTATATTAGTAGAAGGTGCTCAGGGGGCAGATTTGGATATAAACTATGGACTTGATTATCCTAATGTAACAAGTAGACAATGTAGTGCTAGTCAATTGATTGCAGATGCAGGTATTTCTCCTTTTAAAGTAAAAGATATAATAATGATTATAAGACCATATCCTATAAGAATTAGTAATAAAACTAATATAGGTATAGATATATATAGCGGAGATTATGCTGGAAGTAAAGAACTTACTTGGGATGAAATTAAAGAAAGATGTAATTCTAATATAGATTTGCAAGAATATACAACTGTTACAAAAAAAGTTAGAAGAGTGTTTGAAATGAACTGGGATAGATTAAAATATAATGTAATGATAAATAATCCAACACAAATTGTCTTGAATTTTGCACAATATATTGATTGGAAAGCATATAGGTGTAATAATTATAATGATTTACCAAATAAAGTAAAAGACTTTATTCATAAAATTGAAGAAACAACTAATACACCAGTTACAATTATAGGTACAGGTGAAAGAAATTGTGATATTATTGATTTGAGATAAAATCATTTTTATAATTTTTGTTAAAAATATTGTATTTATTTTTCATAATGATATAATATCTTTAGTTTAGGAGGATATTTTATGTTCGAAACAGAATTACAAATGCAAAAAGAATTTATTAAATTATTGAGTTTAAATAAGAAACAAAATCAAAATATATTAGAAGAATTTAATGCAAGATTTGGTAATGTTGATGTTGTTATGACAGACTATAACAATTTAAAAATAACAATGACAAAATCCCAAGCTGAAATATTATCTAATTACTCAACTGCTTTGGTAGTAGCATTCCTTCATAGGAAAAAGGCACATACTTTTAATTATCTTATTGATAAAACAGGATATACTGAGGAATATTTATTATCTATATTAGCAACATTAAAAAAGGAAAATATTATTTTAGAAGAAAACAATAAGTTTATAATTTGTGATGATTTTAAATTTCCAAACTTGAAATTTACAGCATACGAATTAAAATTAAAACAATGGAAAAAAGCTGTTTTACAAGCTATTAAAAACAAAAATTTCGCATATCAATCTTATGTTGTAATGCCTGATTTAATTGCTTCTAAATTATCCAAAAATAATTCTGAAATTTTTAAAGAATATGACATCGGACTAATTGGTATAAAAAACAATTCTTTAAAATATTATATACAATCACCTAGTAAAAATAAAAATTATTCTATTAATCCTATTTTTATTAGTAGTATCGCAAAATGTTTACTAATATCAAAAAGCCAAACTTTAATTTAGTTTGGCTTTGAACTTAAATAAAATTATCATTTTTAAAAGAATTGATTGCATTTTTATAATCTTCCAAATGCTTAGATGTTAATTGCCCAAGTGTATGTTTTTCATTGTATATTTTTATATTCTTGGTTGCATTATTTACTATATCTTCTAAATACTTAATTTTATCTTCTATATTTGTAATATCTTCAAATCGTGTAGATAAAATATTCATTGTATCAAAATATTGAATAAAATCAGTATTCGTAGGTATTGTATCGTAACTATTATTTATTATTTTTTTATCGATAGGTGTATTATTAAATATTATTTTTTGTAATTCTTCTTTATATTGTTGTGGAATTGTCTCAATATCTTCATCTATTTTTAATTCACTTAATAAATTGATTGAAGTATATCTCTTTTTTGGATGTCCCATTCTTGATGATTCTTCAAATCCTTTTTCAATTCTATTAAATTTTCTTAGCGAATAAAACCAACCAGTTCCAATAACGTCTGCTCCAACAGCCATATAATTTATGCTTTCTATTCCACAATATCCAACAATAACTTTAAATTGCATCCTTTTCATATAATATATAAATTGCATTACATTTGATAATCTATTTGGAGAGAAAGAATTTCGTATATTTGAAGAATTATCTCTGTCAATTATCAAATAAATTCCATTATATCTGCCAATATAATTACTAAAATCATCTATAAATTCATTCATATATGTTGAATTGTCAAATGCCGACTCATGTACTAACAATGTTGCAAATTTTTGGGTATTTGGAGTCATTTCATCAAACCAATCATATATATCATATATTTTATCTACAAATCTTTCATTAAAACTTTCAATGTATAGTGTAGGAGAGACATAATAGTTTACTCCTAAACTTTTTTCAAAGTTTATAATTTCTGAAATATTATTTTTTACTTTATCAGTATCTCTTAAATAATTTCTATCAATAATTGTGCCATTAGGGTAATATTTTAGTTGTTCTAACTTTTTTGGAATCGAAGTATTAAATTGTGCATAATATAATTTTGGATCAACCATATTAATAATATTTCTATAATCCTCATTATTAGCTTTAATATCTTTTATTCTTTCTATATTTTCTTCTCGTGGATCCCATATTATTCCTTTTGCTAAATTCATTTTTAAAATTTCATCAGTTTTTGGTTTCCAACTAGGTCCATGTTGAATAAATATCATATTATATCACTTCCTTTTTTATATTTTCTAATTGTTGTATACATTCATCTATATTATTAAATCTTAACGCCTTTATTTTATTCAATACTGTTACAATAATATTTTTGAATGTTTTTTGACTCACATCACTGTTATCCTTACTTAACCATAAATCCTTTACTATTTGTATGTCTCTTATATCTTCATTAGATGTGACAAACCTTCTAGCTTTTACATTTAACATTTCTGTAGCAATAATTCCTAATGGATATAAATCTGTCTGAAATGTCCAGTTGTAATTTTTAATTATTTTTTCTTGTTCTGGCGCTAAATATCTTTTAGTTCCAATTTCACTTCCTGTAACTGTTAAATTAATATTTGAGTTTGTATCCTTACATATACCTCCATCAATAATATGATAGTTTGAACCATTAACAATAATATTATTTGGCTTTATATCTCTATGAACATAGCCACTACTACTCATAATCTTTATATGTTTTGCCATTTGTATTAAAAAGTCTAAAATTTCACTAATTGTGAATTCTTTTTTAGTATCTAATAATAATTTTTCTAATGTTTCACCTACAAATCTTTCCTCAATGTAGAGCAAGTAAATTCTATTGTTTAATTGAATATATTTTATATAATCTTTATTTTCAATCTTTTTTATTTGAGGAAAATTAGGACAATGTTTGCTCATTTTAATTTCTTCAATTATTCTATATGAGTTTAAGTTAATTTCTTGTTGAAGTTCTTCATCTATTTCGTGTTCTGGTTCATCAGTTAATATTTGAGGTGTAACATCTACCATTTTTAAGACTAATTTTTCAGTATCTGTATCAATAAAATATACGATTTTCTGCCCAGATGGAATTTTTACTCTTTCCATATTAATCACATTAATCTTATCATTTATAAGCATTTGCTTAATTTCTTCCATCATAAAATTTTCATCTCCTATCAGTTATATATTTCTGTTTTTTTATTTTCTATGCCTTTATAATAAAACAAATGTTCTTAAAAGTCAAGTCTTTTTTATTAACAACTATAATTTTAAAATCAAATTATTTTATTAACCAAATACAAAGCTACCTTATTTTGTTCTGTTTTATCCATTTCCATAATTTTAGCCATTGCAAACATTATAAGATGATATTTTGCAAAGTTTCTTAAAGTAGTTCTATATTCTTCATCAATTTCTTTTAGCATACTATCAAAATACTTATACATCTCAGGTTTATCATATTTTAGATTAGTACAACTACTATCACTCATACATATTGCAAGCCTTAATTTATTTGTTAAGTCCATATCATTTATCATATCTATTAAATATTTTAATTTTTCATTTTCCATATTTGATTTACCTCCATATTAAAATCTTGTATCATTTTTCTTTTTATCTTTTAAATTAGCTATTTCATCTAAGGTTTTTATTTTCCTTTTTACATTATTTGCTATCTCGTTATCGTTGTCATCCAAAATGCTATTTTTATATAAATCATCACTAACATATTTATAATGTTCATTCTTCTCAAATCCAATTTTATTTTGAAATTGTTTCATTAGACTACACCAAAATCCTTTGAATTTCTGTAATTCTTGTTTTATCTTTTCTTTTTCAGCTTGTAATTTGCTAATAATCTTGTCTTTAGTAGAAAGTTCCTTTTTCAAACTTCCAATTTCATTATTTTTTAATTCTATTTCATATTTAAGTGAACGATTTTCCTGTGATATTTCAAATGCAGAATGTTCAAAATCTCTAATTGCCATATTTAATTCATTTACACTTCTAATAGTTTTAGTAGTATCTTTTACATCTTTAGTAAAATCTTTTATTTTTTGGACATCTTCGCTTGAAATAACCATATTGTTTTTATTCATTAGCATAAGCTTTAAGTTGTCTAATATTTCATTTATATTTGCACTATCAGTATCTAGCTTTTTAGTTTGTTTATTCGCTTTTTCAAGTTTTTGTTCTTTCTGTTCTAATTGTTTCTTGATTTTTCTATAATTTCCCATTTCATTAACATTTATATCTTGATTTCTACCTTTTTGTTTTTCTTTTAATTTAAAATCTATATCATAAAACTTATTAAAAGACTTTATACAAGCATTTCTCATTTTATCTTGTATTTCAGTTAGTGAAGTTTTTGTAAATATCTTACTTTTTCCAACTTGCTTTTTCATTCCTCTAGTACAATTTTCTATTATTGGAACACCAACAATATGCATATGTGGAGAGGTTTCATCAAAATGAATTGTTGCATTTGCTATTTTAAAAGTTGGTACAACTTTAATTAAATCTTTGACTTGCTCATTATATACATCAATCATTTTTAGTCTGTATTCGTTGTCTTTATCATTCCAAAAATCCATATCTCCAAGTTCTATTATAATTTCACAAGCTATATCATTCTGTGAATCACATACTTTTTTGAAGTAATCTTCAATTTTTCTATCTTCACGAGTTTGCTTTTGGTTATATTCTAATCTTGCTTTTTCAAATTCATCTAAATATACTTGCTTAACATCATTTACAATATCATTTGTTCCATAAATCGTTCTAATTAACTCTCTTTGATTATCATAATCTCTTAAGTTGTGTTTATTTACATCAGACAGGTCTTTTGCATTTTGAATTGCATTATTTGATAGAGAAGTAGTACCAGATAAATTTTCTTTTGCAACTTTCTTTGCTAATTTACTTTTGTTTTTGTCGCTACCTAAGTGAAAAGAATATGCTAATTCTTGCTCCATAAAAGCACCTCCTTTGAAATTTCTTCGAAGCAGAGGACTTTGGCTTTGCCATAAGTCCTAACCCCCTATGAGTTTTGACATGCTATCAAAACTCGGGGGGCTCTGCGAGGCAATAAATTTTCTCTCACAGAAATAAAATTTATTTAAATTAACTATCGCCACTTTCATTTTTATTTCATAAAAACAAAACGTGCCACGTTAATTTAATTGTTGCAGAGAAAATATAAAGAGCATTCTTACAACAATTATTTATGCTTCTTCTTTGAAGTAGTATGAGTAACAAGTCCTAAGCGTAACTTTCCTTCTGGTCTTGCCATATAGTTTTTAAATTCTTTCATTGCTACAAGTCTAATAACTTTTTGATTTTTCTTTAATTTAAACTCAATAGCTCTGTTTCTGATTTTTGCAACTTGAGTTTTAGTATCATAATTTTCATCAATCTTATCATCGTGAAAATAATATTCTCCTAAGTCCATATAATTTATATCTAATTCTTTTTTTAGAACGCTTAAATAATCATCTAACTGAGTTTTATTCATATTTATACTAACTTTTATATCTTCTAGTTTTCCATCTCGCTCTATCATAGTTGGTACATCTACAATACCTTTATCATATAGCTTGTCTATTTGCTCAATAAAACTACTTCTAAAGTTTATCTTATTAATTTCAAAACTACCATCTTCATTTTTCTTTAATGTTGCTGTATCAATAAACTTAGATATAAAGGTCTGTTTTTCATCTTTACTTTTCATAGTCCAAAGTTTTAATAAAACATCTTTATACATTTCGTGTTCAGTTAATTTTTCTCGTCCTATATCTCTTTCAGCCATAAGATGTTGTGGTTTATAAGTTTCTTTATCAAAATCAAGTACATCAATTCTTTTATTTTCTAATATTAATAGTTTTTCTTCAATCAATTTGTAATCTTCTGAGAAATCTTCCATTTCAAGAATACCATTCATATAAGCCTTTTTTAGTCTGTCTTTCTGTTGTTGTAATTTTTTTATTTCTTCGTCAATTTTCCTACTTTCATCATCTTTCTTTTCAGCAAGTATAGGGTAAAAGTATTTTTTAACATGAAAATCATATTCTACTAAGTCTAAAATATAATCTATTAAACAATTTTCTATTTCATCTTCGTTATAATACAACTTACAAGTATCGCAGAAATAATACATATATTTAGATTTTTTTCCACCAGTTCCTTTACAAGTCATTATTTGACCACAAGTAGGGCATACAAGTTTTTGAAAAAATATATAAACTCTATTTCTACAATATGCTCTTTGATTTGTTTCTTTTTGTTTTTGAACTTCTTCCCACATAGCTCTTGTTATAATAGGAGGTACAACATCCATAAATAATTCTGTTTCTCTATCATTATCATATTTGTATCTTTCATAATCTCCCATATATATTTTATTATTTATAATTCGGTTAATAGAAGAATCAATCCAATGCTTTACTTCTGGATATAAAACTTTTTCTTTGTTTAAAATGTTAGCAATTGTTTGATAACTTTTACCTTCTAAATACATTTCAAATATTCTAACAACAATATCTTTAGTTGCATTATCTATGTTTAAAGTTTTATCTTGAGCTCTATAATATCCAAGAGGACATTTTCCAGGAATATGACCAGCCTTTATAGCACCATTTAATCCAAATTTTGTTCTCTCTGATACTATTTCAAGTTCTAATTGTGATAGAACTGTTAACATTCTAACAAAGAAACGACCATTTGCAGTTGAGGTATTTACATCATCTCTATCACATATTAAATAGCAATGATATTTTTCAAGAGTACTAATTAAAACCTCTAAATCACGAACAGACCTTGTAACTCTATCTAATTTATAAGCTACAATATAATTAATTAAGCCATTTTTCATATCTTCTATCATTGTTTGAAATGCTGGTCTGTTCTTCATATCTTTAGCAGAAATTCCTGCATCTTTATAAACTTTAAATATTTCAAATCCTTTGTATTTGCATAATTGTCTTAATTTTTCTTCTTGTTCTCCTAAACTAAAGACTTCCCTTGCTTGATCTTCGGTGCTTACTCTAATATAAATACCTGCAATTTTCTTTTCTTCTGAAAATGGATTGTCTAAATTCTCCATCTGAACCCTCCCTAAAAAAACATAAAAGTGCTAGAAAGTCTTTGCTAACTAACACTTAAAATTTATCATATTATTTACTTGCTGATAAAAAGAAAACTTCTAGTATTAGTTACCACTGATAAAATCTCTTAATTTTGAGAGTGGGTATTTATTAGCTAAATTACCTATGTAAAAAAATTCATGTTCATTAAAGAATAAATACAAGTTACCTTTAATGACTACACTATGTGGCTCTACATAAGCAATATTAGTTTTTTCAACCATTCTCAAATTACCATTCTTTATCTTTGGTTCACAATTACTAAAAGTGCAAGCCCATTCAATCTTAGAA
>CAJFJY010000054.1 GCA_904384205.1 uncultured Clostridia bacterium
TGGAGTAATTTTAGAAATTCTTTATTAATTTTTTGGAAAATGTTCGCGCCGAACGGAGTGAGGGCTAAGTGAAAGGGCGCCAAAAAATTAATTTAGAATATCTTAAATTATGTATTGAGCCGAAAAATTTATGAAATATAATATATAAAACATTTAGTATTTTACCAAATTGGCTGTAAATTGTAACATATTTAAAGATTTTATGGCAATACTATTATTGGAGGAATTATATGCTATTTTCCATTTTTATGATATTTATTGGACTTGCACTATTGATAATTGGCGCAGATTTTTTAGTAAGAGGTGCTAGCAACATAGCTGCAAAATTTCACGTTCCTGAAATACTTATTGGTTTAACTATTGTAGCACTTGGGACATCTGCTCCTGAGTTAATTATTACCATAACTTCTGCTCAAGTTGGAGCAACCAACTTAATCTTAGGTAATGCAATAGGTAGTAATTTTTGTAATCTTTTATTAATATTAGGGATAATGGGGTTAGTACGTCCTATAAAAATGAACGAGGATGTAAAAAAAGTGCACCTTCCTGTAACACTATTTGCAACTTTCTTATTATTTTTTATGGGAATAATAAATATTAATAGTAATTCAAGATTTCTTAGCAGAACCGATGGTATAATCTTAGTTGTATTATTTTTACTATATTTTTCTTATCCAATTTTCAAAGAAATTAAAGATATTGTTAAATCTTATAAAGAAAATAAAAATAAGAATTCAAATATCAACATATTTTTTGCTATTTTTCAAATTATTTTAGGTGTGGTTCTATTAAAATTTGGAGGAGATTTTGTAGTTGATTATGCTTCAAATATAGCCATGGATTTAAATATTTCTGAAATCGTAATAGGTTCAACTATTGTAGCAATTGGAACTGCTATGCCAGAATTAGTTACATCTATAATTGCAATAATAAGAAAAGATACAAATTTAGCTGTTGGAAACCTAGTTGGCTCTTGCGTTCTTAATATTTTCCTTATACTTGGTGTAGGAGCTATTATTACACCTTTACAATTTTCTTCTAAATTCAATTTAGGAATATTGCTACTATTCATTTCAACCTTAGTGCTATGGATATTTAATTTTATTGGGAAAAAAGAAACTATTACTAGGACAAAATCTATATTTCTGCTATTACTGTTTAGCATATATATATATACATTATTTTTAGAACAATAATGGGCTTCATTTTATCTGTCTATAACATTTTAAAGCCCGCATAATTGTTCATGTGCCAGAAAGTATAGCTTTTCTATTGTAGAAAAAATCGCTATTATCCAAACTTGAATAATAACGATTTTTCTTTCTTATATTTCTCTAGGATTAAAATTTGACATATCTCTTAATTTCTCAAACATTTCTTTTTCATCTAACTCCAAATTTTTTGGTACCATTATTTTTACTTCTGCAATTAAATCGCCTCTTCCACCTTTTCCGTTTTTGTATCCTTTATTTGGAATCTTGATTACTTCTCCACTTTGCAATCCTTGTGGTATGTATACTTTTGTCTCATCATCTATTGTTTTTACATTAACTCTTGTACCTAGAGCCGCTTCCCATGGTGATAATAATAAATCTGTATATAGATCAGAACCTCTTAGCCTAAATTTTTTACTATCCTCAATATTAATTTTTATTAGTAAATCACCATTTTTCCCGCCATTTTTTCCTTTTTTACCTTGTCCAATTAGTCTAATCTTTTCGCCATTTCTAATTCCTTCTGGAACATTTACTGAAAATGTTTTCATTTTACCATCTACAGTCCTTAGTGAAATCTTTTTTTCTAATCCATAAAATGCATCTTCAATACTTACTTTTATTTCTGTTTCTATATTTTCTCCTTTTAATGCTACTTTTTCTTGCTTTTCATTTTCGTGTTCATTTTGCCTTACAGAGTTTCCTAAGAATATATCAAATATTGATTCTTTTCCTCTCATTTTTCTTTGTTCTTTATTAAAATGTGAATTCCATGTACGATCATATTTCCTTTTTGCTGATGGTGATGATAATACTCTGTATGCTTCATTAATATCTTTTATTCTATCTTCTGCTAAAGTATCTCCTACATTTAAATCTGGATGATATTTTTTAGCAGCTTGTCTATATGCTACCTTTATTTCATCTAAAGTTACTCTGCTTGTATCTAAATCTAATATTTTATAATAATCTTTGAAAACCATTTGACATCCTCCTATAATCAGGTAACAATATTATATCACATTTTTAGAAAATTTCCATACTTATATTAAAATTTTAAAAGCTTTAATATTTCTTTCGTTTCCTACCGGAGTTATATTAAAGCTTATAATACTTTTACCTTCCCATTTTTAATTAATAAGATTTTAAGGCCAAATTTATAATTTCATCTAGCAAATCTTTATATTTTATTCCTGATGCTTCAAATAATTTAGGATACATACTAATATCTGTAAATCCTGGTAAAGTATTAATTTCATTTATATATATTTTATTTGTTACATTTTCAATAAAGAAATCGACTCTTGAAACACCTTTTCCATCAATTGCTTTAAATGCTTTTATAGCACTTTTTTGTATTTCCTTTTCTATTGCAGGATCTATATCTGCTGGAATTACTGTTCTTGAGTCTTGGTTTTTATATTTTGCATCATAACTATAAAAAACATCTGCTGATAATACTTCTCCAACACAGGAAGCCTTAACTTCTTCATTCCCTAGTACTGCACATTCTACTTCTCTACCTTTTATTCCCTCTTCAATAATTATCTTTTTATCAAACTTAGCAGCTTCCATTATTGCATCTTTTAAATTTTGCATCTTATCTACTTTTGTTATCCCAACACTTGATCCCGAATTTGAAGGTTTAACAAACATTGGATATTTTAATTGATTACTTGCAATTTTACAAATTTCTTCTAAATCAAGATTTTTTTCATTAAAATTCTCATCTATATATATGTATTTATCTCCACAATTTCTCAAATAAATATATTTAGTTTGATTTAAACCCGCTTTTTCAAAAATTATTTTTGAGTACACTTTATCCATTCCTACACTTGAAGCTAAAACTTTACAGCCAACATATGGCACCTTTATCAGTTCAAACAATCCTTGTATTGTACCATCTTCACCATATAATCCATGAAGAACTGGAAATATTACATCTAAATCTTTCAAATATTCTATTACATTTTCAATTTTTTCTTTCTTGTTTACTATACCATCATAACTAACCTTATTAAAATCATCTAAATATTTATACCATATTCCACTTTTATCAATATATATAGGATAAATTTCATATTTATTGCAATCCAAGTTTCTTAATATTGAATTGGCAGAAACAATTGAAACTTCGTTCTCAGTAGACATTCCACCAAAAACAACTCCTAATTTTAACTTTTTCATATTATCACTTTCCCTCTTTAAATATACTTTTAATTTTTTAACACATAAATTAACAAAAATTAAATTTATTTGACATTAGTTTTAACTTTCTCTATGTATTTATTAGCTAAGTCAAAGAATTTCATACCATTTGAAGCTTTAAATAAAATTACCATTTTTGAATTTAAATCAAATTTTTCTAATAGATTTATGATTTTTTCTTTTTCTTCAAAATAATATACTTTTTCCTTATTCATTCCTAAACTTAGTACTTCATCTGCTATGAATTTTGCATTTTTGCCACTACAAATTAATACATCAATTTGATCTTTTACTACTTCAATGCCAACATCTTTATGTAATTTTTCTGAATAATTTCCTAATTCAAACATATCTCCTAATACTGCAACTTTCTTATATCCATCATATCTACCCAAATTTTTTAAAGATGCTTGCATTGATTCAAAACTTGCATTATAGGCATCATTTATAACTTTTACATTTGAATTAATATCAACAATATCCATTCTCTTTTTAGTTAATGAAAATGTCTCTATACCTTCTTTCATTTCTTCATTAGTAAGTCCAAAAAAAGATCCAACAGCAATTGCACTTAATGCATTCATTACAAAATGCACTCCTGCAACTGGTACTTTTACACCAAATCTAACTCCTCTTAGATTACATATAAATTCACTATTTTCTTCGTTATACCTTATATTCTCTGCCATGATTTCTGATTCATTTTCAATTCCATAAGTAATAACTTTTACACTTTTATTGCTATCATTCCACTTATTTAACAAATCATTATCATTATTTAAAGCAAGAATTGGATTTTTCATTCCTTCCAAAATTTCTAATTTTGCCTTTAATATATTTTCTCTAGAACCTAAATTTCCTATATGTGATGTTCCTATATTTGTTATTACTGCTAACATTGGTTTGGCAATTTTAGTAAGCAGGCTTATTTCCCCAAAATGATTCATTCCCATTTCAATTACCGCTGCTTCATGATCATCTAAATTTAAAATCATAAATGGTAATCCTATATTATTATTATTATTCCCTTCTGTTTTTAAAGTTTTATATTTTTGAGATAAAACATTTGCAATAATATCTTTTGTACTTGTTTTACCAACACTTCCAGTTACAGCAACTAATTTAAAATCATCGCCATATAATGACCTTTTGAAACTTGCTATTTCATATAAAGCTTCTAGTGTATTTTCTACTTTTATTATATTTTTATTTGTCCATTTTTTTAAATTTTCTTCATTAAAATCCACATTTTGTACTATTACTGTGGAAGCTCCATTCTCTAATGCCTTTTCCCAGAATAAATTTCCATCAAATTTTTCACCTTTAATTCCTATGTAACAGTCTTCTTCTTTTATAGTTCTAGTATCTTTAGAATATGACCTGCAAATATATTTATCATTACCTATGATTAATTCTCCTTTTGTTACTTCTAATATATTTTTAATTGTTAAATCATTCATTTATATTATCATCCTTCCATAATTTTAGTTCGTTTCCATTTTTTATCTATAAGTATTTTTGCTTTGTTAGATTATATGTCTTTTTATTCTTTTTTGCAACCTGAACTATCACATTTTTTAAAGCTTGGAGCTAACCTCCAAGCTTTTTACACTTTTCCTATTCTACTGTTCTGTTTGCTATTTCAATTGCTTTTGATACTATATTACCACAATCTTTTGAGGAAACATTTCCCCAACTACCACCATCTTTTTTTACTTGTTCATATACTCCTAATTCTCTTGCTATTTCTTCTTTTAATTTTTCTGACATTATTTTAGTATTTGTAGGCATAATATCCTCCTAAATTAAAATAATATTTTTATTTTATAGAAAAGTCTTTGAACAAATCGGAAAGTCTTAAATTTGTATAAACTTTGACATTTCTCTTTGGCTTTCCGTAAATTTGTTCATGCGCCAAATTTATGAAATAAATTTGTGTGCAATATTTTTTATCTATTAGAAAGTCAGCATGACTTTCTAATAGATAAACTTTTCTAAATAAATTCTTGTAAAACAAATTAAAGTTTTACAATATTATTATTTGCAAAAATTCATTTTTTAAAATAGTAATTTTTTCTAATATCTTTTTTATACAAAATGCTGACAACATATATCGAAATATGTTATAATTAACTGAATTTAAAAAAGGAGAAAAAAATGAGTGTAAAAGAACCAACTATTGAAAAAGAAGATAACATCGTAAAAGAAGTAACAAATAGTAAAAACAATTCTTCTTTAGATGAAAAAATTAATATTAAAAAAAAATATAATGAAGTAGAACAGACTTTAGCAAAAGAAAGTACATCAAATAATTCTACGTTCAGACCCTCAAAAGTTAGAAATTCAAGCTACAGTGTTGGAGAATTATTTGGTTTATTTATAATTATTTTCTTTATTCTTGTACTTTTAATATTTATAATATTTACTATTTACAATATAAACAACCAAAATATAGTAAAAGGTGTAAGTATTTTAGGCATAGATATTTCTGGTTTAAGCAAAGAAGAAGCAACCGAAAAAATCAACAATACTATTTTAGAAAATATACCTTCAGAAATCAAATTAAAGCATAATGACTACGAAACATCTATTGATACAAATAGCTTAGAAATATCTATTGATGTACCTTCTGCAATAAATTCTGCATATAATATTGGTAGAAGTGGTAATATTCTTCAAGATGATTGGACTATATTAACAACAATGTTTTCTAATGTGAATATTGAACCTGTTTTTAATATAAATGAAGAACAATTAAAAACTGCATTAAATGATATTTCTACTAAACTTCCAGATGCAGTTATACAGAGTAGTTATTATATAGAAGATAGTAATTTGATTTTAACTAAAGGAAAACTAGGTAATGTAGTAAATGTAGAAGAAATGTCTAATTATATTATTAATGAAATTAAAAGCTTAAGTCTTAAGGATAAAACATTAGAAATTATTACTCAAGAGGAAAATCCTTCAGAACTAGACATTGATGCAATTCACAGTGAAATTTATAAAGAAGCATCAAACGCTTATTACACACAAAATCCTTACGCTGTTTATCCAAGTGAAAATGGTTTGGATTTTGCAATAAGTGTAGATGAAGCCAAAGCATTGCTTCAAACTGAGCAAGAAGAATATACAATTCCCTTAAAAACTTTGTATCCAGAAGTTACAACAAATATGATAGGTACCGAGGCTTTTCCAGACTTATTATCAACTTTTAAAACTACTTACTCTACAAGAGATAGGGACAGAACTACAAATTTAACATTAGCTGCAAATAAAATAAATGGTACTGTTGTAATGCCTGGTGAAACTTTTTCATACAATACTGTTGTAGGAGAAAGAACAATTGCTGCTGGCTACAAAGAAGCTCCTATATATGTTAGTGGAGAAGTTGTGGACGGTCTAGGTGGTGGAATTTGTCAAATAACATCAACTTTGTATAATGCAGTTGTATACGCGAATTTAGAAATTGTAGAAAGATCAAATCATCAATTTGTACCTTCTTATGTTAGTGCAAGTAGAGATGCAACCGTTGTTTATGGTTCAATAGATTTCAAATTTAAAAACAACAGAGATTATCCTATAAAACTTGTATGTTCTGTAAGCAATGGTGTAGCTAAATTTGATATTTATGGTTTGAAAACTGCTGATGATTATGATGTAGAGATTTCTTCAAGAATTACAAGTCAGACTTCTACATCTACAAATTCAGAAGCTTATAAAATTTTAAAGAAAAATGGTCAGATTGTAAGTAGAACATTATTATCTAGAGATACATATAAAAGACATTAAAAAGAACAGCAATTTCCTATTTTTAATAAATAGTTAGCTTCAATTGAGAAAATATATATTAAAATGTAGTGATGCGCAGTTTGGGAGGAAGCCAATTAGCACAGATCAGTCCTGCGCAACGGCTAATGTTATAAAATTTGCGACCAAGTACTTCATATGATAAGTCCGACCAGTAAAAAACGGAATTTTAATATATATTTCCTCATTGCATATATTTAAGCAAAGGAAAATTGATGTTCTTATGTCTTACATTGTTAATATCCCATTTGGGGTATCTTTTATTACTAAAATATCTTCCTCTCTACCATTTTCAGCATTTATATATACTAAAAATTCTGTATCTTGTACTTTTCCCTTAAATTCATAGCATAATATTTCACTTTGCCATTCTGTTGGTATTACTGCCATTCCTTGACTTTCTATATTTAGTCTATTATTTAATGTCTTCTTTGCTTCATCTATACTTATTTTTACATTAGCTAAATTTCTTTCTGTATGGTTATTTAAATATCCTGTTGTTTCAACTCCCAAAATGTCTCCATTATCTAAAGCAACCTTTACTTTTATTAAATCTGGATACATTACTACATCATTTTGTACATATGCGTAATTTATTGTCATAATACCTTCTTGCTTCAAATAATATGTTTCTTTCATATTGCTAAATCCTCTTGCTTCAAGATACTCTTTTCCTTTTTGATCTGCTTCTTCTGCTGTTAATATCTCTGAATTTACATCTCTATTATAATTCATATATATAATATGTCCACCTTTTTGAGATATTGAAATTGTAGCTTGATTATCATCCTCTGTTGTTATTGTGAAGTTATATGCTGGTATGGTTGAATTTTCAGTTAATCCTGATGATTGCATTTCTTTTATTTTATCTTGTCCAAAAAATTCTTGTGCTTTTTGTTTTGCGGTTTCTTCATCTATATCTTCTCCTGTTAGTCCTTTTTTCTCTTGGCTTGTTAAATGTTCTGAAAATGCTCCATCATATATTAACCCTGAATATTCATGAAAATTTTCTTCTAGACTACTGAATCCATCATTTGATGTTGTACTAACTTCTTGTGCAAAAGCTTTGCTTCCTTTATCTGCTAATTCTCCCCATTTAATCCTTCCAGAGTTTATATCTTCTGACAATTGATTTAAAGTATTTTCTAATTCTATACTATATGAATGTAGTTCTTCTAAGTTTTTTAAATCTTCATCTGACAAAGCTTCATTATATATATTTTTTCTAGACAATGAGTAGCTATAATCACTAACTTGATTTAAGAATTTTTGCGTATTTTCTAATTCTTGTGTCTCTATTGGTAATCTTGATAAGTATGTTTGTGCCATATTCGCTTCTCTCCATAAGTTAGTTAATGTTTCTGCTCCATGCTCTGGTGTTGTAGATATTAATGCTTTTGCTAAATATGTTTCAACATTTCCTACATAATCTACTAATTCATAAAATGCCATATTATATGTGTTTTCTGATGTTTGTTTCGCTTTTGCTTGACTTCTATATAAAAATATTCCAAGTATTATAATTATAAGAAAAAATACTCCTATTACACTTAGCATATGACCTTTTTTTAATCTATTTACCCAATCTTTAATTTTATTCATATAAAATTCTTCCTTTCATAAAAAATAGATAAATTATTTACAAAATCTATGTTTTCCTATTGTTTTTACATACGGTCTTGACCATATCCATTTATTAGTTGCTGTATTAGGATTAAAATAGTAAACACAACCTCCTGTTGGATCCCAACCATTCATAGCATCTTCTGCTGCTTTATATACTGTAGAGTTTTCTTCTATTGGTACATTTATCTGACCATCACTTACTGCTGTAAAAGCTCCTGATTGATATATTACTCCCGCAATTGTATTCGGAAATCTGGAATCTTTTACTCTATTTAGTATTACCGCACCTACTGCAACTTGTCCCTCATATGGCTCACCTCTTGCTTTTCCATTTATTGCCCTTGCCATTAGTTGTATGTCCGAACTTTGAGTATTACTTGATGCTGCCTGTACATTATTTTTTTGACTATAATCTACATTTATAAAAATATAGAAAATAGTAACAAATATTAATAATAAAATAAAAATATTTAATATTTTTTTCATCTCATCACCTATATCTTTTTTTCTATATACATATTTTGGTTTTTTTTATAAAAATTATTCAACTTTTTACTTAAAACAAAAAAATAGCTAATTCTTTAATTCAATTAACTATTTTTAATTTTTTATATAGAATATTTATTTTTATAATACATTATTCATAACAATTATTACTATTTTCCATATTATGAATGATCCAAATATTACTATACATCCAACTAGATATGGCCACAACATTTTTTTGTATTCTGCTTTTTCTTTTACACTTGCCATCATTAGTTTTATTGCTATTATCAATCCCCATATTACTGTTACTGTTATTCCTATAGCTAATAATATATTATATATACTATTAAAAGCTATATTTGC
>CAJFJY010000055.1:0-9617 GCA_904384205.1 uncultured Clostridia bacterium
TTGGTTTGAGGAATGTCCCCTCCCCTCGTGATTTACTGATGACTCTTCTTCCATGTGTCTTCCAATGCTTAATTATTGCATAGGACACACCTTACCTTTTGGTCTTCTCCTGCTATAAAATTACCGTGGCAAGTTAAAACGCACTCTCGTGTTTTGAGAAAACTCTTTATAAAAACCCAAAATACGCATGATAATCTTGGGGATAAGTGCAAAATATTTAAACTTACCGCCTGGTCTTTGCCATGACATACTCCACTAAAGTTCCCTCCACCCTTCATTCCGTAAGGATGTAGCCACATTTAGCTTCAACGCTTCATTCATGCTCATATATTATACATCCCTTTTGTCCGTATGTCAACAGTTATTTTAAATATTTTTTCAAAAAGTGTAGGGCAAAATTTTCATATTTATTTTTTCATATTTTTAATAATATTTGTTATGTTATTATCTTTTTATTTTCTATTTTTACTTTGTTTTATCTTATTATAATATTTTTATTATATATGAGCCTAAAAAGAGGTTAATTGTAAGTCAAAATATGCAAGATAAAATAGTAAACCATTTAGTTGCTAGATTTATTCTTTATCCGGCAATTCTTCCATGCCTTTTAGATGTTAATGTAGCTAGTAGAAAAAATATGGGAACTAAAAGAGGATTAATACTTATGAAGCAATTTATTAGAAATTGCAAAATTAAATATGATAAATATTATATTTTAAAATGTGATATCAGTCAATTTTTTTCAAGTATTGACCACAATATTCTTAAATCAAAAATTTTAAGACGCATAAAAGATAAGGATGCATTAAAAATTATTTTCGATATTATTGATAGCTATTCGCCTGGTTTGGGCATTGGTTCTATGACTAGTCAGATTTTGGCAATTTTTTACTTAAATGATTTAGACCACTTTATAAAAGAGACTTTAAAAATTAAATATTATGAAGGATATAATTTGTTTCTATTCTTCCCTTATATAATATGATTTTTATTATATAACCACAGTGATATAGAAGCTACAGGGAAAAGGCCATAATTTCTTCTATCTACTGTCACATAGTTTATTTTTGTCTTTTCAAGAAAATTTTCTACTTTACTTATAGCATTTAATGGAAATCCACAAGTTGGAATGCCTTCTTTTTCAGTTATCTTATATTCAAAAAGATATGAAAATATATAAGCATCTTTTCCATACACATGGTAGAAATTTCCTACTTTTACCAAAACAGCACAAGAAGGATAAACTTTCTTTATAGTTTTAACCATATTTACGGTTCCCATATTTCACTCCTTTTTATATATTTTTAAGCTCGTCCGACCAAAACGGCCGGACATGAGCCCATTTTACTCTAATCTATTAAGTTTACTATTATTTCTATTGTACTATAAATCCACTACCTGAATCTCCTCCTATGACTTCAGAGCTTAGAGAAACTACGGGGAAAAGGCCATAAGAGTCATTGTCGCTGCTCTCGTACGAATCGAACATAAGGTAAGCGTACATGCCGCCATTAAGCACAAAGCGAACACAGAAATCGCAACTGCTTGAATGGGTATCCACGCAGCGAGAAGCCACCCAGTAGTAAGTACCGCTTCCATCTGGCATTAGTAAATTATAGTAATTAACACCATTATCAGTAGTCTCAAATGCTGTTTGCATAAAACTATTATCTCTATACCAATATGTTTGTGTTGGTCTTAAACTTGTTCCTGGTAAACATCCATTTGTTGCACCATTATCTGTTGGTTCTATTAAATCACCTGTTTGTTCGCTCATTCCTAATCCTGATTCTATTCTATTCTCTCCATTTAGTGACCTAAATAACTCTTTTGCATATATACTTGGATAATAACTATTACCTTCTGTATATGCAGTTGATACTTGTTCCCCATATCCATTTTCTTCGTATACTTTTGCTAGTTCTGTATCTATCATTTTTCCTTCTATATCTTCTATATTTATACTTCTTGCTTTTATTCCTTTGGCTTCATTTCCATATAAAGCACTACATGCATCATTTAATAATTTAACTCCATTATTATATCCTTGTGCTCCTTTAAGATATACAGTTCCACTTGTTGCTGATGCTCCATCATTACCATCATCTGTCGAATGATCTGGCACTAATGTAACTTCTCCTGTTTCCTCATTTATATCAAATACTCTCCATGTGTCTATATTAAATGGTTGACCTGTACTACTATCTAAAGTTTTTTCATAACTTGTATCTTCTGGTGAACTACAATATTCAGAGTACCATGGATATGTCCCACTTGGGTTATAACTTACATATGAACCTATTTCTAATCCTTCTGGTATTGTTACTCCTTCATCTGCTTTTTCAGGTTGCCATATATCAGATAATTTTATTTCATAACTCCCTTTTTCTGTTTTTAATACTTTATCATCAAATGTACTTCCTGATATATCTCCATAATTATCTGCTATTCTCTCTATATCTGCTTCTGTTGGGGCTTTTCCTTGGTTATCTGACATCTCACCATAAATATCTAATCGTATTTGCTCTAATACCTCAGCTTTTTCTGTTTCTTGCTTTGCCCTTGCTGCATTTGATAATATTCCATTATCTCCTGATAGCGCTGCTATCGTTACGGCTGCTAATATTAGTAAAATTATGATAGTTATTACTAATGCTATTAATGTGATTCCTCTCTCCTTAATTTTAAATTTTTGTTTTGTTTTCACTTTTTAACTCCTCCTTTGTTTCTGATACCATGACTTAATACTTTTTTCTCATTGGTATTTTATCCTTTTTATACATATTTATTCTATATTTATTGTAGTATTAAGTCAATAGCTTGTAGTATATTATTTCTTTGTATTTTTCCTTAAGTAAGTTACTTAAGGAATGTTTTTATAAACAAATAATATCAATAAAATATTTATATGTCAATAAAAAAATCTAAAGATTAAAAAAAGATTTTACAAAAAAATTTAATAAAAATAAAAAAAGAATTTAAATTTAAGTGGTAAAAATGCTTACTATACCTAACTTTTCGGATGTTTAATAAATCATTAAGTAACTTACTTAATGAATGCTTTTTTAGTTACATCCATAAATTTATATTTCTTTTTGCAATTTTTTTAGATTCCATTTTATTTAGTTTTTTATTTCTTTATCCTACTACACTAAGCCCCAAATACCAAGACTAAGTGAAATTATAGAGAAAATTAGATATTTTTCATATTTCTTTACAAAAATACATATTTTTGGTATTCTATATGTATCTTAACTTTATTTTATAAAAAAGGCTAACCTTGTTGTATACGGAAGTTTGTATAGATATTCAAGCAGAAAGGATTATTTTGTATGGTTATTTTTATTGTTATTTTATTTGTAATTTTAATATATGTTTTAATACAATATAATTCATTTGTAAAAAAGAAAAATGCCATAGAACAATCAAAATCATCAATTGATGTATATTTAACACAAAGATTTGATTTAATACCTAATCTTGTCACATGCGTTAAGGCTTATTGTGAACACGAAGAATCAATTTTTAAAGAAATAACTGAATTAAGAAGTAAATATTATGAAACTCGTAATTTAAAAGATGGAGCAATCGTAAATAATGAATGTAATGATATACTTGCTATTGGAGAAAATTACCCTGATTTAAAAGCTAACACCCAATTTATTAACTTACAGAAAAATTTGCAAAAGATGGAAAATCAGCTTCAAGCAGCAAGAAGAATTTATAACATAGATGTTACAAATTATAACAATTCAATTGATATGTTTCCATCTAGTATAATTGCAAAAATATTTCATTTTGAAAAAGAAGAATTGTTTGATGCTGAAGAAGAGGCAAAAAATAGTACAAAAATTAAATATAATTAGGAAGGTTAAATATGGAAAATAATTTCAATACAATTTATGAAGAACTAAAAGAGAAATTAAAAGATGATATATTGGTTTATAAAAAGAATGTAAGAAAATCTATTTCTTTAGCTACTTTGATAGTTGCAATTATACTTATCGCAATATTATTAGTACTTCGAAATTTTACAGCTCTATACCCTTTTCTTATAATTTTAGCAATTATTTTTTTAGTAATCGTATGTGTATCATTAAAAACTAATGAATATAACAATATTCTAAAATATAAAATATTAAATATATTAGCTCAAAGTTATAATCCAACTTGTAAATTTGATAACTCACCTTCAATAGACTCAAAAATTTACAAGGATTCTACATTTAATATAGATTTTGATAGAATTGTTTCTGAAGATTGCTTAAACGGAGTACTGAATAATGAATGTTCCTTTACATTCCAAGAAATATCAGTTCAGAAAAAAGTAAAAAACAATAAAGGTAAAATACATTTTATCAACTTATTCCACGGGATTTTTTGTATTGTAGAATTACCTATAATTTTTTCTTATGACTTAAAAGTTATAAAAAATGATATTTCAAATAATTTGTGGTTTAAAAGAAAAAATAAATTAGAAATGGACTCAACAAGCTTTGAAAAAGTTTATGATGTATATTGCAATAATAAAATTGCCGGAATGCAAGTATTTACAGCTGACACAATGCAAAAAATATTAGATTTTAAAGAAAAATACAAGATGTACCCTGAAATATCATTAAAAAAGAACAATTTATATATGCGTTTTCCTATATTTAAAAATTGTCTTGAACATAACATTTTCAAAAATATATTAGATTATAAAGAAATAGAATCTTTCTATATTTTGATATCTTCCATAATAAATATTTCTGAAAATTTTTCTAATGATGTTCTTGATCTACCTTTTTAATTAAACAATTACACATCTAACATGAAGCGTATAAGATTTGTCGACGTGGAAAAGTGCATTCGAAAATGCACTTTTCTATTTCAACTATTTTTCATCTATTATGCTTTCAATTGATTTTTCTCTCATGTCCTTTATTATTTTACAACTTTCATCTAATTTTTTCTGTTCATCATCATTTAAATTTAATGTTAATAATTCTCTTACTCCATTACTATTAACAATTGCAGGAACACCAATATATATATCATCCTGACCATATTCCCCATCTTTCAAATATGTTGAAACAGTAAGTATTGAATTTTCATTGTCTAGAACTGCTCTTACAATTCTATTTAGTCCCATTCCTATACCATAGTAAGTTGCTTTTTTCTTCTCTATAATTTCGTATGCTGCATTTACCACACCTTTATGGATTTTCTCTAAATCTGACATTGGATGTTTATTATCTTTCATAACATCAATTACCTTTTTACATCCAACATAGGCATAATCCCATGGAACAAAAGAAGAATCACCATGCTCTCCCATTATATATGCATGTATATTTTTACTAGAAATTTTTAAATAATCTGCCATTAAATAACGTAATCTTGCTGTATCTAAAACTGTTCCTGAACCTAGTACTTGATTTTTTGGTAATCCAGATACTTTTGCTACAACATATGTCATTAAATCTACTGGATTACTAGCTACTATAATTATGCCATTAAACCCACTTTTCATTATATTTTGTGTTATTTCTTTCATTATTTTTGTATTAGTTTCTGCTAATTCTAATCTTGTTTGTCCTGGCTTTTGTGCTATTCCTGCAGTTATTACTACAATTTGAGCATCTTTACAATCTGGATAATCTCCTGCTTTAATAAGCATTTTTTGTGGTGCAAATGGCAAACCGTGAGATAAATCCATTTCTTCACCTATTGTCTTATCCTTATCTATATCTATTAATACAAGTTCATTTACTCCCCCTCTGTTTAGCATAGCATAAGCCATACTCATTCCTACAAAACCTGCTCCTACTAAAACAACTTTTCCTTTTTTCATATTAATCACATTCCTTTCAAAAAATATTATTAAACTATTTTTATCTCATAAGAAATAGTTTTATTTCATTATAGTAAATAAATTTCCTATAATGAAATAAATATGGATGCACAGAAAAATTGCTTTGCAATTTTTCGCGTCGACAAATCTTGTACGCTTCTTGCTAGACCTTAAATTAATGTAACCAATATTAAAAAATAGAGAGAAGGTCTAGCAAAGCTAGATTTGTCCTTACCAATATATATAATACACATATTTTACCACTTTTGCAATAAAAATATTTTACTTTTCTTTTTTTTTATGATATAATTTCAAAAAAATTTTAGTAAGGAGTGTATTATTATGTCTAATTCAGATAATACTACTGCTTTGGCTGAAAATAAAGTATTGATTTTATACATTTTAAATCAGATTACAGATGGAATTATTCAAGATGGTCTATTTAAAATTATATCTTCAATAAATGATGTTAATTACTTTTATTTCAAACAAGTTTTAACAGATTTAATAGAAACAAAGTTAGTAGGAATCTTTACAAAAGATGAAGAAGATGATGACGATGTAATTAAAATAACTACCGAAGGAAAAAATGCTCTAACACTTACACAAGATGTTTTACCAGGAATATTAAAATTAAAAGCAGACAATGTCTTTAAAAAGGAACTTTCTTCAATTACTGATGAAACTTCTGTTATTGCTGAATTTATTCCTAAAAATGAACATGATTATACTATAAAATGTAAAATAGTTGAAAACAATGAAACTATTTTTGAAGTAAAAACATTTGCTGGCTCTAGGGAAAGAGCTCAAAAAATTGTTGATAATTGGAACAACAATGCTTCTACTATTTATCCTAAAATATTAGATATTTTGTTAAATAATAAATAATTTTTTAACATTTTTTGCCATTTGATATGTTTTTTTAACAAATACCTTGTAAATTAAGCTTTTTTATGTTATACTTATATTATAATTTTTGAAATGAGGTGAAAACTTAAAACTAAGTTTTAAGAATGTTATGAAGAATAAAATCGGAATTGTGAAAGATAAAAAAACTGATATTTTAGGATTATGGAAAAACTTTATAAATGGTACTCCTCAAGAGTTAACTCAAGAAGAGTCTATATTAAAAGATCAAAGTATTTCTGAAGCTGATAAAAAAATTTTATTACAATCACTAAAAGATGAAGAAAAATTTGCTAATAAAATTTTTAAATATTATTATAAAACTATGAATGTAAAATCTAAAAATAATGATATTCCTAAAGTAGAAATTGATTCTAAAGGAAAACAAAGAACTCAAGATAGCATTGAAAAAGCTCAATCTGAGCATAATCTTGATAACAATGATAGAGAACATTAATATAAAAGATACACGAAATTTTAAAATTTCTGTATCTTTTTCTTGACAAATGGGAAAACTCAATGTATAATGAATATCGTTATCAGAAATGGCGAAGTAGCTCAGTTGGCTAGAGCATTCGGTTCATACCCGAAGGGTCATGTGTTCGAATCACATCTTCGCTACCATTTTTTATAAACGCTTAAAAATAGCATATTTGAAACAAATTCAAATATGCTATTCTCATATTTATCACTTAATTATCAGATTGTTTTTGATTAATATTTTAATTTTTATGATTTCTCATTATATTTTACAAGATTAATTGCACTTTCTAATGTTTTTGTACAACACAACTTTCCATTAATATCTACATATATTAAATCTTTTATTCCTGTTAAATTTCTTGATATATTTATATCTTTCTCCTGAACAAGCTCCTTCTTAAATTCAAAGGAATCTGTTACTATTCAATGCTATCCATAATTTTGCTTAAAAATATTGTTGATATAACATCATCAACATGAAATTTTCCTGAATGTGTTACACAATTTGCTTTATTCAGTTCATTTGTTAATTCAATGTTTTTATATCTATTTATACACATATTTTCCTCTTTACAATTTAAACTTAAAGCTTAAATCTCCCATTTCACAAGTTGGAACATATCCAGCCCTAGCAGAAATTACATCTGGTAATCTATTAACAACAGATGCACAAGTAAGTTCAACTGTTGAAGGTCTATTTATTACTAATGTTGTATTAGGTTCTCCAATTACTGTCCATTCATTTTTATCAAAATCTTCTTTAGAATAAACCTTTCCTATACATTCACTTTCAATTGTAATTCCTTCTTCTGTTTCTGTTGTAACAACGGCACTCATACCTGTTGCTGTACCTGCTTTAACTGTCATTCCTAATGTTGATGATTCTATATCTTCTTTATATGTTTGTGGTACTGTTTTTTGAGTTTGTGATTTCACTGTTAACCCTAATTTTTCACATAGCCATCCATTAACATTCCACATATATGAAGGCAAATATTCTCCTTTATTTATTATAGCTTGTCTTTCTTCATCAGAAATTCTATCAACTGATGCTACTTGCTTATCAAATTCTTCTAATGTTAATCCTGCACCATGTGCTCTTGCTAAGGCAATACCATAATCTTCTACATTATAGCTAGAACTTCCTTTTATCTTTTTGATGCTTTGTGTTGATCCTGCTATACTTGTTATTAATTGCCCCCAATATATATCTTGATATCCACTTCCTGTTATTGTACAATTATTCTTTTTTGCCATTTCATCTAGTGCTTTTGTTACTGTTGGATTTGAGTTCATAGGATAAAATGCTTCTTCACAAGTAGTAATTGCATTTATTCCTAATTTTGCACATAACATTAATGCATCTTCTACATCACTTATCAAACTCATTGTTGTAACTATTGCAATATCTGGTTTTACATCTTGTAACATTTTTTCTGCATCTTCTAATGCTGTAACTGTAATTCCTTTTTTCTCTGTTCCCATGATATCTCCAATATCTTTTCCAATTACATCTTTGTTTACATCAATTGCTCCTACTATTTCTCCTCCTTTTTCATAAACATATCTCATTGTGTATACACTCATTTTTCCAGTACCATATTGAACTACTTTCATCTATATATCACTCCTTTCAAATTAATTAAATTATACACTAAATTCAAAAAAATATTCAAGAAAAAAAGAAAAATAACCCTAATTTAATTAAGATTTTTTCTTAATTATTAAATTAGAGTTATTTATTTACCTTCTTCTATAACATCCTGAAAAACTTCCAGCATTTGCATTGTTAGGAACTACACTTGCTCTAACAGAAATAGTATTTCTATTACATCCACAATTATTACTATTTCCATTATCATCATTATTACATCCGCATCCATTATTACAGTTAGAATTTCCATTATTAGATGTATTAACAGTACCATTTGAATTTATTGTAAGCAAATCATTTTGTGTTCCGTTACAGCCATTGCTACTAATAGTTAACAAATTACCATTTTCGTTATTTCCACAACTACTATTTACTGATAGCAATTGTGTAGTACAATTGTTACATAAAAATCTTGAAATTAGACAAGTGAGTACTGCTACTATATATGCAATAATTGTGTATATTATTGTTGCAACTAGAAAATTAATATTTGATATAACAAAAGTAACTATCAAAAATATAGCAAAAATTATTGCAGCTACTAAGGCCGGGCATTTTAGCACTTTTTGTAATGCAATAGAAATAATGATTACAGCTATTGGTATAGCAAAGAATATAAGTAAAATAATATTCATAATTATTCTCCTCGTATAATATATTTACAATCAATTTTAAAAGTTAAAATTACATTAAATAAATGATTGTAAAGAAAATTTAATGTAAAGTAGTAAAGGATTA
>CAJFJY010000055.1:9654-10295 GCA_904384205.1 uncultured Clostridia bacterium
CTCCTCGTATAATATATTTACAATCAATTTTAAAAGTTAAAATTACATTAAATAAATGATTGTAAAGAAAATTTAATGTAAAGTAGTAAAGGATTATTTGTTTTACATAACATGATATAATATGTTTGTATAAACTTAGTCATAGGTGTATTCTTTTCTCTCCATGTTGCACCATTATTGGTGACTTCACTTGAAAGACTGTTTCCTTACTTTTAGTATTAACTTCAGACCCAGATGTTGTTCAAGTTTGAAGATACATTCGTAGCAAATGGTTTTACTCTTCATTCTTAGTTCTGATTTGTGCGAGGTTGTTGATGTGCTGATTGCTAAGGATAATCCTTTACTAGTTTATATATTAAGAATTGAAAGGTGGTGATTTACTTGGATAAAGATAAACTTCAATCAACTCTTTTTGTCGGTATTGATGTTAGTTCTAGCACTAACTACGCTTTTGCTATGGATTTCTTTGGCACTAAATTTTTATCTTTTTCTTTTTCTAATAATCAGCCTGGTTCAAATGTTCTTGTCAGCAATGTTTCTAATTGCCTTCGACAAAACAATTTCAAGTATGTCGTTTTTAATATGGAATCTACTTCTTTCTTCAGTTTCCATTTATGTTGCGTACTTGCTTCTTCTTTTGA
>CAJFJY010000056.1 GCA_904384205.1 uncultured Clostridia bacterium
GGTAGCTGTTGTAAAACCAGGAAGAGTAATGTTTGAAATTGCTGGAGTACCAGAAGCAACAGCAAGAGAAGCTTTACGTTTAGCAATGAATAAACTACCAGTTAAAGCAAAATTCGTTAGCAAGGAATCTGAAAAGGTAGGTGAAAATGATGAAGATAAATAAAATAAGAGAAATGTCTTCACCAGATTTAGAGAAAGAATTAGGTGAACTAAAACAAGAATTGTTTAAATTAAAATTTAGTTTAGCTACACACGGATTAGATAATCCTATGAAAATAAAAGAAGTTAAGAAAGATATAGCTAAAATAAATACAGTTTTGACAGAAAGAAAAATAGCAGAAAGTAAAGGATAGGAGGATTACAGATGGAAGAAAGAAATCTTCGTAAAACTATGATAGGTACAGTAGTATCTAATAAAATGGATAAAACAATAGTTGTTGCAGTTGAAACAAGTGTAAGACATTCAGTTTATGGAAAGACAGTAAAAAGAACTTATAAATTAAAAGCTCATGACGAAGAAAATGCTTGTCAAATAGGCGACAAAGTAAAAGTAATGGAAACTAGACCACTTTCTAAAGATAAAAGATGGAGACTAGTTGAAATTTTAGAAAAAGCAGTAGTAAAATAGAAAAGAAAGGAGGAACCACAAAATGATACAACAACAAACTATATTAAAGGTAGCAGACAACACAGGTGCAAGAGAAATTATGTGTATTAGATGTTTAGGTGGTTCATACAGAAAAACAGCCAATATAGGTGATGTTATAGTTGCTTCAGTCAAATCAGCAACACCAGGAGGCGTTGTAAAAAAAGGAGACGTAGTAAAAGCAGTTATAGTTAGATCAAAGAAAGGTTTACGTAGACCAGATGGATCATATATAAGATTTGACGAAAATGCAGCAGTACTTATAAGAGAAGATAAAACTCCAAGAGGAACACGTATCTTCGGACCAGTAGCAAGGGAGCTAAGAGAAAAAGAATATATGAAAATATTATCATTAGCACCAGAAGTATTATAAAAAATAGGAGATAAACCATAGCAAGGGTTAATCACAAATTCACACGGGGAGGGGACATTCCTTAAACTAAGTGGAGATGACCCAAAGGTAAGGTGTGTCAAATAAGAAATAAAAACAGGCGACAGACTATAGCAAGGGTTAATCACAAATTCACACGGGGAGGGGACATTCCTCAAACCAAGTGGAGATGACCTAAAGGTAAGGTGTGTCCCCTGACATATAACAGAAAAGGAGGTAATCTCTAATGAGAATAAAAAAAGGCGACAATGTTTCAGTCTTATCAGGAAATGACAAAGGCAAAACAGGAGAAGTATTAGAAATACATCCAAAAGAGAACAAGATAATAGTAAAAGGCGTAAATATCAGAAAAAAACATGTAAAGCCTAGAAAAGCAGGAGAAGAAGGCGGAATCATATCTGTAGAATGTGCAATCCCTGCTTCAAAAGTTAATGTAGTATGTCCTAAATGTGGAAAAGCAACAAAAATAGGTTATACTATGGAAAATGATAAGAAAATTCGTGTTTGTAAAAAATGCGGTGCAAAAATAAAATAAGCAAACAGGAAGGAGGATTAATAAATAATGGAAAAATTAAGAGAACAATATCAAAAAGAGATAGTTCCAGCATTAATGAAAAAATTTAACTATAAATCTGTTATGCAAGTTCCAAAACTTGATAAAATAGTTATAAATATCGGTTTAGGAGATATAAAAGAAAATCCTAAATCATTAGAAAATGCAGTAAATGATTTAATGATAATAACAGGACAAAGACCAGTTATAACAAAAGCTAGAAAATCAATAGCAGCATTTAAATTAAGAGAAGGTGTAAATGTAGGTTGTAAAGTTACATTAAGATCAGATAAAATGTATGATTTTGCATATAAACTATTTAATGTAGCACTTCCAAGAGTTAGAGATTTCAGAGGAGTATCAGCAGATTCATTTGATGGAAGAGGAAACTATGCAATGGGAGTTAAAGAACAATTAATATTCCCAGAAATTGAATATGATAAAGTTGATAAATTAAGAGGAATGGATATCATATTCGTTACAACTGCAAATAGCGACGAGGAAGCAAAAGAATTATTAAAACTTATGGGTATGCCTTTTAAAAATTAGTCAAAAGGAGGAAAAGTAAAACTATGGCTAAGAAATCAATGAAAGTAAAACAAGCAAAACCACAAAAATATAAGACAAGAGAATATAATAGATGTAAACTTTGTGGACGTCCACATGCATATATTAGAAAATATGGTATATGTCGTGTATGCTTTAGAGAATTAGCACATAAAGGAGAAATACCAGGTGTTAAGAAAGCAAGCTGGTAAAAGAAAATCGATTAAAAACAGCAATCTGCACATTTTCGACATTTTGATTAAATCTCGACATACAGGCGTATAGTCTCGTCTTAATCAAAATATCAAAAATGCACATCTTACTATTTTTAATCAATTTTAGAAAAGGAGGGAATTGAAGAATGGCTGTAACAGATCCAATTGCAGATATGTTAACAAGAATAAGAAATGCTAACAGTTCAAAACATAAAACAGTAGATATTCCTGCTTCAAAAATGAAATTAGGAATAGCTGAAATTTTGTTTAAAGAAGGATATATTAAATCATTCGAAAAAATAGAAAACGAAAATCAAGGCATTATAAGAGTAACATTAAAATATGATGAAAAAGGTAAAAGAGTAATTGACGGATTAAAAAGAATTAGTAAGCCAGGACTTAGAGTATATGCTTCAAAAGAAGATTTACCAAAGGTTTTAAATGGTTTAGGAATAGCTATAATTTCTACATCTAAAGGTTTAAAAACTGATAAAGAAGCAAGAGAATTAGGTGTAGGTGGAGAAGTATTAGCTTACATATGGTAAAAAATAAGGAGATAAATTTTAGCAAGGGTTAATCAGTAAATCATAAGGGGAGGGGACATTCCTCAAACCGAGTGGAGATGACCCAAGGGTAAGGTGTGTCCCCTGACATAAAAAAAGAAAAGGAGGAAAACAGAAATGTCAAGAATAGGAAACAAACCTATTACAGTTCCAGAAGGCGTAGAAGTAAGAATAGATGGTCATAAAATTACTGTAAAAGGACCAAAAGGAACATTAGAAAGAGAAATAAATAAAAATATTTCTTTGGAAATGGACGGAAATACTATAAAAGTAATTAGACCAAATGATGAGCCATTAAATAAAAGTTTACATGGTTTGACAAGAACATTAATTAATAATATGATAATAGGTGTAAAAGACGAATTTACAAGAGAACTACAAATAAATGGAGTTGGATATAGGGTTGTAAAACAAGGAAATAACTTAAATCTTACTTTAGGATATTCACATCCTGTAATTTTCGAAGCACCTGCAGGAATAACTTTTGATGTTCCAAACCCTAATACAATAATAGTTAGAGGTGTTGATAAGGAACTTGTTGGTCAAACAGCAGCTGTTATAAGAACTAAGAGACCACCAGAAGTTTATAGAGGTAAAGGTATTAAATATGCTGAAGAAGTTATTAGACGTAAGGAAGGTAAGACAGGTAAATAAATTTTGATTGAAAGCAATAATCTGCACATTTTCGACATTTTGATTAAATCTCGGCATACAAAAGTATAGCCTCGCCTTAATCAAAATATCAAAAATGCACATCTTATCACTTTGAATCAAAATTTGTACAAATAATATAAATAAAAATTTTCGATATTTCAATTATTCTTCGACATGCAAACGCATAGTCTCGTCATAATTGAAACATCAAAAATGCACAATATGCTAATTTTGATTTGAATTTGGTTCAAAAAAGTATAAAAATATTAAAATAATAAAATCATTAGAAAATTCTGTAGAGCAAAAACTTTACGGAGAAAGGAGTAATAGTAATGGTTAAAAAGACAGATAGAAAAATGGAAAGACAAAGACGTCATTTAAGAGTTAGAAGAAAAATATCTGGAACAGCTGAAAGACCAAGATTATGTGTTTTTAGAAGTAATACTAATATATATGTACAAATTATAGATGATGTTGCAGGAAATACATTAGTAAGTGCTTCAACATTAGATAAAGAAATAAAAACAAAACATTCAAATATTGAGGCTGCAAAAGAATTAGGAGCTTTAATTGCTAAAAAAGCAAAAGCTAAAAAAATAGAAGAAGTCGTTTTTGATCGTGGTGGATATATTTATCATGGTGTTGTAAAAGAATTAGCTGAAGCTGCAAGAGAAGGCGGTCTAAAATTTTAATTTGAAGAGGAGACAAACTATAGCAAGGAGTCATCAGTAAATCACAAGGGGAGGGGACATTCCTTAAACCAAGTGGAGATGACCCAAGGGGAAAGGTGTGTCCCCTGACATATAAAGAAAAGGAGGGAATTTTAAACTAATGGAAGAAAAGAATGAATTAAAAGAAAAAGTAGTTGCCATAAACAGAGTTGCAAAAGTTGTTAAAGGTGGTAGAACTTTTAGATTTAGTGCAGTTGTAGTTGTTGGTGATGAACAAGGTCATGTAGGTGTTGGAAATGGTAAAGCAGCAGAAGTTCCAGATGCTATAAAGAAAGCTATTCAAGATGCTAAAAAGAATTTAATAGAAGTTCCAATAGTAGGAACAACTGTACCTCATGAATTTGTAGGAAAATTTGGAAGTGCAAATGTTTTATTAAAACCTGCTGAAGTTGGTACTGGAGTTATAGCAGGAGGTAGTGTTAGACCTGTATTAGAGTTAGCTGGATACAAAGATATCAGAACTAAAGTTATTGGTACTAATAATCCAAGAAATGTTGTTTATGCAACATTAGAAGGTTTAAAATCTATGCAAACAATAGAACAAGTTGCTAAAAAAAGAGGAAAGAAAGTAGAAGAAATTTTATAATAGATATTTGAAAAAAACACATAAATTTAAGGAGGTGCAAGCAATAATGAAGTTAGACGAATTAAAACCATCTACTAAAAAAGTAAATAGAAGAAGAGTAGGTCGTGGTATGGGTTCAGGATTAGGAAAGACTTCAGGAAGAGGTCATAAAGGTCAAAAAGCTAGATCTGGCGGAGGTGTAAGACGTGGATTTGAAGGAGGTCAAACACCATTATATAGAAGATTGCCAAAAAGAGGATTTACAAACATACACGCAAAAAATTATACAGAAGTAACATTAACAATGCTTAATAAATCTAAGGCAACTGATGTAAGTGCTGAAACCTTATTATCAGAAGGAATTATCGGAAAAATTAATGATGGTATAGTAGTACTTGCTACAGGAAAATTAGAGAAAAAATTAAATGTAAAAGCCGTAAGATTTACTGCAAAAGCAAAAGAAGCAATTGAAACTTTAGGCGGAAAGGCAGAGGTGATATAATTGTTTAAAACAATAAAAAATGCTTTAAAAACGCCAGAGGTTAGAAAGAGATTATTATATACTTTATTATTAATAGTAATATTTAGATTAGGTTGTTATATAACTGTTCCGGGTGTTGATACAATAGCTTTGGAAGAAGCTATGTCTTCAACAGATGGAATAGCAGGACTAATAAATATAATTTCAGGAGGAGCTTTCTCAAGATTTTCTGTTTTTGCTATGTCAATTAGTCCATATATTACAGCATCAATTGTTATTCAATTATTATCTATGATTATACCTTCTTTAGAGAGATTAACAAAAGAAGGTGGAGAACAAGGTAGAAAGAAAATTAATAAATATACAAAAATATTAACAATTATATTGGCTTTAGTAGAAGCAATAGGATTATTCTTATCTTATGGTTCTTCAGGAATTTTCGTGGATACATCATTCTTAACAGGAGCTGTTGTAGTTGTAGGATTAGTTGCAGGTACAGCAATATTAATGTGGTTAGGAGATCAGATTACAAATAAAGGAATCGGAAATGGTATTTCAATTTTAATTTTTGTTGGTATTATTTCTGGACTTCCAGGATTTGTAACAACAATATGGGATTTAATAATGACAGATGCAGGATTTAGTACAACTGGATTATTGTTAGCAATAGGAATTATTATAGGTGCTATAATTTTAATTGCAGGTGTTGTATTTGTACAACAAGCAGAAAGAAGAATACCTGTTCAATATTCTAAAAAGGTTGTTGGAAGAAAAATGGTTGGAGCACAAAATACTCATATACCATTAAAACTTGCAATGGCAGGTGTTATGCCTATAATTTTTGCGTCATCATTCATGACATTCCCAGCTATGATTATACAAATTTTTGTTAGTGATATAGCTACACAAACAGGATTTTTAGCAGGATTATATAAATTCTCTATTGCAACATCATCATCAAGTGTTGGAATAGGATATACAATAGCAAATGCAATAGTTTATCTATTGTTAATTGTAGGATTTACATTTTTCTACACATATGCTACATTTAATCCAGCAGAAGTTTCAAATAATATTAAGAAAAATGGTGGATTTATACCAGGAATTAGAGCAGGAAAACCAACAACAGAATATTTATCTTCTGTTATATCTAAATTAACATGGTTTGGAGGACTATTCTTAGCATTAATTGCTATAATTCCAATGTTTTTGAGATTTACTAATTTGAATATTGCATTTGGTGGTACTTCAATATTAATCGTGGTTGGAGTTGCATTAGAAACAATTCAACAATTAGAATCTCAATTAGTAATGAGACATTATAAAGGATTTTTGGAGTAATAAAATAATAAGGAGATAAAGAAAATATGAAAAGTTAATTTAATAAAATAATTAATTTTGTATTTTCTTTTCCTTTTTATTGTAATTTTTATAATGTTTATTATCATAAATAAATATTATAAAGATTATAATAAAATAATCTAAATTCAAAAGATGGAGTTACTGGTCTGATATTTTTATGTATTTCAAACTGGTTATTCCTGGAAAGGAAAGTGATTGAGATGATAATTATTATGTTAGGAGCACCTGGTACTGGAAAAGGAACAGTTGCAGGAATATTACAAGAAAAAAAAGGTTTCAAACAAATATCAACAGGAGATATTTTTAGAAAAAATATAAAAGAACAAACAGAATTAGGAAAAATAGCGGATAGCTATATTTCGAAAGGAAATTTAGTTCCTGATGATATTACTGTAGAATTAGTTAAAAGCGTATTAGATAATGAAGATATTGAAAAAGGAATAATATTAGATGGTTTTCCAAGAACCATTAATCAGGCTGAAGAATTGGATAAATATTTGAAATCAAAAGATAACAAAGTTGATTTAGTAGTTAATTTAACTACTCCTGAAAAAGAAATTATTGAAAGAATTGTAAATAGGAGAGTATGTTCAAATCAAGAATGCAAAACAGTATATAATTTAGTATTAAATCCACCTAAAGTTCCAGATATATGTGATAAATGTGGTTCTAAGTTAATTCAAAGAGATGATGACAATGAAGAAACTGTTAAAGCTAGATTTGAGAATTATACTAAACAAACTAGCAGTTTGATTGAATATTATGACAAAAAGGGAATTTTATTTAATGCAGTTGTTAGTAAGGAAATTAACAAATTAGGTGCAGATGTTGCAAGGGACGTTATTGAACATATAGATAATATGAAAAAGAGGTAATTAAAATGGTAACTATAAAGTCAAAAAGAGAAATAGAGCTTATGAGAGAAGCTTGCAGAGTAGTTGCATTAACATATAAAAAATTAGAAGAAGTAATAAGAGCAGGGATGACTACATGGGAGTTAGATCAAATTGCAGAAAAAACGATGAGAGACTTGGGAGCTATACCTGCTGAAAAAGGATATGATATAGGAATTAGGGGAGTACCTAAATTTCCAGCTTCAATATGTGTTTCAATAAATGATGAAGTTATTCATGGTATACCATCAAAAAGTAGAGTTATAAAAGAAGGAGATATAGTAAGTATTGATACAGTAGCTTTAAAAGATGGATATAATGGAGATGCTGCAAGAACTTTTGTAATTGGGAATGTACCTAAAGAAACACAGAGATTAGTCGATGTTACAAAGCAAGCATTTTTTGAAGGAATAAAATATGCAAAACCAGGTAATAGACTTGGAGATATATGTCATGCAATAGGAGAATATGTTCATTCACAAGGTTTTTCAGTTGTTAGAGAATTTCAAGGACATGGAATAGGTAGAGAAATGCATGAAGATCCAGGAATACCAAATTATGGTAAAGCAGGTAGAGGAATTAAACTTGAACCAGGTATGACGCTAGCCATAGAACCAATGGTTATACAAGGAAAACCAAATATTTTAGAATTGGATGATGGTTGGACAATCATAACAGAAGATGGAAGTTTGTCTGCTCATTATGAAAATACAATTTTAATTACAGAAAAAGAGCCTGAAATATTGACAATTCTTTAATAGTATTATATAATATAGTAGTTATTATGCACTATTGGATATTTATGTATATGATTTAGTGCTTTATAGGAGGAGATAGTATGTCTAAAGAAGATGTTATAGAAGTAGAAGGTACAGTAGTAGAAGCTTTACCTAACACAAATTTTAAAGTGGAACTTGAAAATGGACATCAAATTTTAGCTCATATTTCAGGCAAATTAAGGATGAATTATATAAAAATATTACCAGGTGATAAAGTAAAGGTTGAGCTTTCTCCATATGATCTATCAAGAGGACGTATTACATGGAGAGCTAAATAAATTTGTTATTTAACCCAACATATATATATTTCTTATATCAAGGAGGTGCTTTTGAAATGAAAGTAAGACCATCAGTAAAAAAGATGTGCGATAAATGCAAAATCATTAAAAGAAAAGGTGTTATTAGAGTTATTTGTGAAAACCCTAAACACAAACAAAGACAAGGTTAATTTTGTTTATAACACAAATCAGGTAGCGGCTGTGTATTCTATAAAAGATATACATATCTAATTTGTGTTTATATAAATTCGTTTTTTGAATTCTGAAGACCGCTTTTTTAAAGTGCATTTCACTTTGGAATATCAAAAGACAAGCAGTATTATTATTTTATTTGGAGGTGCAAAAAAATATGGCTCGTATAGCAGGAGTTGATTTGCCTAAGGAAAAAAGAGTAGAAATAGGACTTACATATATTTATGGAATAGGTGTATCAAGTTCTAGAAAAATCTTAGAAAAAACTGGAATTAATCCAGATACTAGAGTAAAAGATCTAACAGATGAAGAAGTTAATAGTATTAGAAAGGCAATTGATGAATCTTACAAAGTTGAAGGTGACTTAAGAAGAGAAGTTGCTCTTAATATTAAAAGACTTACTGAAATTGGTTGCTACAGAGGTTTGAGACATAGAAGAGGTCTTCCAGTAAGAGGTCAAAGAACAAAAACTAATGCTAGAACTAGAAAAGGTCCTAGAAAGTTAGTTAGCAAAAGCAAAGCAAAATAGAAAAATCGATTAAAAGCATCAATCTGCACATTTTTGATATTCTAATTACTCCTCGATATGCAAACGCATAATCTCGTCGTACTTAAAACATCAAAAATGCACATCTTAATACTTTTAATCAATTTTACGAAGTATAAAAATGCAAACGTATAGTTTCGTCAC
>CAJFJY010000057.1 GCA_904384205.1 uncultured Clostridia bacterium
ATATATATTTAAACCAAATAATATGCAAAAAGAAATAATAGAAGATATAATATGGCATTGTGAAAAAGTATACAACACATTAAATTATGATATATATCAAGGAAAAGAAATAATATCAATAGAAAAGAATTTAAATATACAAAGTAGCAAAATTTATAAAAAGTATAGAGAAACAAACTGGCATTCTAAATATTTACATTCACATACATTACAAGAAATTATTATAAATTGTGTAAGTGACCATAAATCATATATGGCACTAAAAGAAAAATATAACAATGAAGATAAAAGCATTAAAGGAGAACCAAGAAAACCAAGATATAAAAAGTTAGGGAATATACAAATAACATTTACAAAATATGCAATAAGACTAGAAGGAAATAATTTAAAATTATCAATATCAAAAGAAATGCAAGAAAAGTTTAAAGTAAAAAGTTTAAATTTTTTAATTCCAAGAAAATTAAAAAAACTAGTAAATTTTTCAGCAATAAAAATGATAAAGATAAGAAAAGATAGAGAAAATAAATATAAAATGGAAATGATATATGAAAAAGAAGAAAAAAGGATAGAAGGAACAAATGTAATGGCAATAGACTTAGGATTAGATAATTTAGCAGCATGTACAAATATGAATAATAATGAAACATTAATAATAGCAGGAGAAAATGCAAAATCAAAAATAGGATATTATAATAAAGAAATACAAAGATTGCAAAGAATACAAATGAAAATGGTAGGAAATAAAAAATATAAAAATACAAAACAAATAGAAAAAATGTATAGAAAAAGAAAACAATATTGTAATACATATATGCACAAAGCAAGTAGAATGATAGTAAATTATGCAAAAGAAAACGAATGCGACAGAATAATATATTGTAATACATATATGCACAAAGCAAGTAGAATGATAGTAAATTATGCAAAAGAAAACGAATGCGACAGAATAATAATAGGAAATATAAAAAATATAAAGCAAGAAATGAAAAACAATAAAAGATTTGTGCAAATGCCAATACAGGAATTAGTACAAAAGATAAAATATAAAGCAGAATTAGAAGGAAAAGAAGTAATATTAATAGAAGAAAGATATACATCAGGAGTAAGTAGTATAGATAAAGAAGAAATAAAAAAAGAAAACTATAATAAAACAAGAAGAATAGAAAGAGGATTATTTAAAACAAACAGTGGAAAGCTAATAAACAGTGATATAAATGGAAGTTTAAACATATTAAGAAAATATATAAAAAACTTTAGTCCAAACCTAGAAATAGCGATGGATATTGGCCGAGAACAACGACCATTAAAGAAAAGGGTTGCCTAGAGATAGGTGGAAACTTAAAAACAACATCTTTATAAAAATGGGTACTAATTTAGTATTAATGCCCAGAGTGAAAATTTTTAATTTTCACTTTTGTTCTATATAATACTATACTTTTTAAAAAGTTATGATATAATTATATAAATTTTAAATGATAAGAAGTAAAGATTGAAAAATTGATTTTTAAACCAGATTTGTATTTAAAAAGAAAATGAGGTTAAAATGGAAAAAGAATATAAAGAAGAAATTTTAGAAAAATGTTTACCTATATATTTAGAAGAAGATTTAAAAAAATTAAAAGAAGGAATAAAAAATAAAGTAAGTTATTTAGATTGTTTAATTAATGAACTTCAAGGTTCTGTGAATAGTGCATTTGTTGATGGAGATATAACAGAGGAACAATGTGATTATTTTTACAGAAAATATATTTATGGTGGATTAATTTAAAGAATGTACAAATAGAGTAAATAAAAAATGATTTCATTTTATTGGAAAAAGAAAGGAATTTACTATGATTGATTTTACAAATTGTGAGATAAATAAATATAAATATTATGGTGGAAAAAATGGTGGCAAAATTTGTATTAAATATAATAATGAAGATTATATGTTAAAATTTCCAGGGATAAATGAGGGAATTTCTGGACATGAATATTCAAATAATTGTATATCTGAATATATTGCTTGCCATACATTACAGTCAATAGAACTACATGTGCAAGAAACTATATTAGGGAAGTGTAAATATTTGTATTTCCAACATCTGCACTAAAAATAAATGATAAAAAAATAAATTATTTCGAATATATAAGTAAATTAGAAAATGAAGAATGTAATAATGCATTATCTAGAATATTTCCAAAAATAGATTTAGAAAGTGTAAATAAGATTATAGAGGAAACACCTTTTATTTCTGATATTAGAAAAGAGTTTTACAAGAAAATCATACAAATGAGATATGAGAAGATATTGAAATACAGTTATGAAAAATTAAAGAAAGAGGTTTAGCAATGGAAAAACTAGTATTAGTTGATGGAAATAGTATAATGAATAGAGCATTTTATGGAATAATGGGAAGTAAAATGCTAACAACAAAAGACGGAAAATATACAAATGCAGTATATGGATTTTTAGCAATTTTATTTAAATTATTAGAAGATGTAAAGCCAGAATATATGGCAGTGGCATTTGACTTAAAAGCACCAACTGCAAGGCATAAAATGTATGAAGGATATAAAGCAAACCGAAAAGGAATGCCAGAAGAACTAGCAGAGCAAATGCCAGTTATAAAAGAAGTACTAAAAGCAATGAATATAGAAATAATTGAAAAAGAAGGATATGAAGCAGATGATATTTTAGGTACACTTTCAAGGTTTGGTGAAAAGCAAGGAAAAGAAGTTACAATACTTTCAGGAGATAGAGACACATTTCAACTTGCGACAGACAATGTAATGATAAGAATACCAAGAACAAAAGGTGGAAAAACAGAAACAGAAATATATGATAGAAAAAAAATAGAGGAAAACTATGGAATAGAGCCAAAACAACTAATAGAAGTAAAAGGATTACAAGGAGATACATCTGATAATATACCAGGAGTACCAGGAATTGGAGAAAAGACAGCACTGAGTCTAATACAAAAATATGGAACAATAGATAATTTATACAAAGAGTTAGATGCAGGAGATCCATCAATAAAAGGAAAACAAAGAGAAAATCTAGAAAACAATAAAAATTTAGCAGAACTTTCTAGAACATTAGGAACAATAAACATAGAAGTACCATTAGATGAAACATTAGAAAAATTAAAGATTAAAGAATGGAATAAAAAAGAAGTATTAGACATCTTTAAAAGATTAAATTTTAAAAGATATATAGATAGATTCAATTTAGAAGATGGAAATGATGCAACTAGTCAAAATATATCAAATGAATTACAAGATAATTTGTTTGAAGTAAAGATGAAAACAGTTCAAGAAGTAAAAGAAATAATAAAAAATCAAAAAAGGATGATATTTTATCTTGAAACAGTAAATGATAATAATGACGAAAAAATAATAAATGAAAAAATACAAAGTTTAAGCATATATAATAAAGAAGAAAATGAAGTGTACAGTATAGACTTAAAAAAAGAGGAAGATATTTTAGAATTTAAAGATGTTTTTGAAAATGAAAAAATAGAAAAAATAGGTACACATTTTAGCAAAATATATATAATGCTAAAACAAGTTGGAATAGAAATAAAAGGCATATATTTTGATGCAAAAATTGCAGGATATATTTTAGATTCCACAAACAATAAATTATCTACAGAAGATTTAGCAGAACAATATTTAAATATTGATTTAGAACAATATTTTAAATCAGAAAAACAAGAACAAATGAATCTATTTGACCAGATGACAGAAAAAGCAGAAGAAAAAGAAGAAAACGATAAAGAAAAAAAAGGCAACTTCTATGCATATATTTTTGCAAAATTAGAAGAAATAATGACAAAAAAACTAGAAGAAATGAATGCAGTTTCATTATATAGAGATATAGAAATTCCAACAGTAACAGTATTATCACAAATGCAATGGAATGGAATGTATGTAAACAAAGAAAAACTAGAGCAATTTGGAAATGAGCTAAAAGAAAAATTAGAAGAAAAAACAAAAATTATATATGAATTAGCAGGAGAAGAATTTAATATAAATTCAACTAAACAACTAGGAGAAATACTTTTTGAAAAAATGAAATTACCAGTAATAAAAAAGACAAAAAGCGGATATTCAACAGATGTAGATGTTTTAGAAAAATTAAAAAGAGAAGATCCAATAATTGGACAAATTCTAGATTATAGACAATTAATGAAATTAAATTCTACATATATAGAGGGATTAAAACCATATATTAATAAAAAAACAGGTAGAATACATTCATTTTTTCATCAAACAATAACAGCAACTGGAAGAATAAGTTCAACAGAACCTAATTTACAAAACATACCAACAAGGTTTGAACTTGGAAAACAAGTAAGAAAAGTATTTGAGCCAGAACAAGGTAAAGTATATATAGATGCAGATTATTCTCAAATAGAATTAAGAGTTTTAGCACATATGTCTGGAGACAAGCATATGTTAGAAGCATTCAAAAACAATGAAGACATACACAAACAAGCAGCCTCAAAAGTATTCAAAACACCTATTGACCAAGTTACAAAAGAGCAAAGAAGCAATGCTAAAGCAGTAAATTTTGGTATAGTATATGGAATAAGTGACTTTGGACTAGGGGAACAATTAGGAATATCTAGAAAATTAGCAAAAAAATATATTGATGAATATCTTGAAGAATATTCAGGAATAAAAGAATATATGGGTAATATAATAGAAAAAGCAAAAAAAGATGGATATGTAGAAACAATTTTCCATAGAAGAAGATATATACCAGAATTATCTTCTAAAAATTATATGGTAAGACAATTTGGAAGTAGAGCAGCTATGAATACACCAATACAAGGAACTGCAGCAGATATAATGAAAATAGCAATGATTAAAGTTTATAGAGAATTGAAAAATAGAGGGATTGAAGCAAAAATCGTTTTACAGGTACATGATGAAATGATGATAGAGGCTCCAGAAAAAGAGATAGAAGAAGTAAAAGGAATTTTAAAAGAGTGCATGGAATCTGCAACGACTTTAGATGTTCCATTAATTGCAGAAATTTCTGTTGCTGATAATTGGTATGATTGTAAATAAGATTTAATTAGATTTAGTAACAGTTCAGTACGTCCCCACAAGACCCTCCAAAATTAATAAATTATTACATTCTCGCACTATTTAGGTTTTTATTGTACTGAACTGTTACCAAATCAAACTAATATAGGAGGGAATCTTGAGAAAAGGTAAGAAAGCATTAATTATAATAATTATTTTAATTGTACTTCTGGTAGTTTTATTTAATGTTTTGAAAGTGCAAAATAGAATTTTAGAAATAATATATCCAATAAAATATAATAATTTTGTAGAATTATATGCAAAAGAATATCAAGTAGATGAATATTTAGTATATGCATTAATAAAAGCAGAAAGTAATTTTAACCCCAAAGCAGTATCAGGAAAGGAAGCAAAAGGATTAATGCAATTAGTAACAAGTACTGCTTGTGATGTAGCAAGAAATTTAGGGCTTAACTTAACAGAAGAAGAAGTAGAAGAGAAACTATTAAATGTAGATTTTAATATTAATTTAGGAACAAAATATCTTTCAATATTATTAGAAAAATATGAAAGCATAGAATTAGCACTTACTGCATATAATGCAGGAATTGGTACAGTAGATAATTGGATCGAAGAAGGAACAATTAAAGATGATGGATCAGATGTGGAAAATATTCCATACAAAGAAACTAATCAATATGTTAGAAAAATTTTAAGGGATTATAAGATATATCGAGAATTATATTAATTTATATAAGTACTAGACAAATTGCAAAAAATCTATTAAAATAGAGGGGAAAAGGAGAATGATTATGGAAGCGGAACAATTAATTTTTGCAGTAATAGCTCTAGTATTTTTTATTTATATGTTTTATTCTATGATAAAAAATAATGATACTAGTTATGTGATGATTCTAATAATACAAGTTGTAGGAATTGCACTTAACTTTTTCGAGGTATTATTTGGAATAAAACTAAATCTTTTTTTTGTTGTAGTAAAATATATTTTAGCTGTAATAATACCTTTAATTGTAATACTATTAGCCAAAAAAGGAAAGCCATTATTTGAAGTAATAAGTTTAATAAAAGCAAATGTATTTCTAAAAATGGGAAATAATAAAAAGGCAAAACAAGCATTAATTGATTTAGTCACAAAATATCCAGAAAACTATAATGGACATAAATTATTGGCAAAAATTTATGAACAAGAAGGCGGAATGAGAAAAGCAATAGACGAATATGTATTAGCAATAGATAGTAATAAAAAAGATTATGACTCATATTATAAAGTTGCAGAATTATTAAATGGATTAGAAAAACAAGATGAAGCAGCAGAAATGTTATTCAATTTGTTGAATAAAAAACCAGAATATTATAAAGCTACAGAGTTGTTAGGAGAAATTTTGATAAAGAAAGAATTATATAAAGAAGCAGCAAATGTTTATCAAGATGCTTTAAAATATAATCCAATGAGCTATGATCTAAACTATAATTTAGGAATAGTTTATACTATGCTTAATGATTTTCAAAATGCAAAAATATGTTATGAAAAAGCGGCAGAAATAAATAGTTTATCATATCATTCTAAATACTTCTTGGCAGAGATAGCATTAATATATAAGGATATTGAAGAAGCAGAAAAATATTTTATGCAAGTATTAGATAATGAAGAATTATCAGCAGACGCATATTATGAGTTAGCAAAGATTGAATTATTAAAAGGAAATAAAGAATCAGCAATAAGATATGCAAATACAGCTATAGATACAGATTCAGGTAAGATAGTACCAAAAATAAAGAAAGAGCCAGTATTTATTCCAATAATAGCAAAAATATCTATACCATTTAATTTGGAAGAAAAAGAAGCAAAATTATTAGAAAAAGAATTAAAGGCTAAAGAACATTTAGAAGAGACTACAGAGATAACAAGAAATTTAAGCAATAGTGATATTGAACAAATGAAAATTAGAAATGAAACGAAAGAATTTGAAAAAAGTGAGAAAGACTTAGATAGCAGAGATTTTAATATGTAGATAAAAAGAGGAATTGTGGCTATTTAATTTAGGCATAATTTCTTTTTTTCTTTATATAATCTTAATAGATATTTACTAATTAATTAAAGAGAACATAAAAAATTGGTATTATAATATTTTTAAAGTTCTCCTGTTCATTTCATTCAAAAAGAATTCATAAGGCTTTCTGAATTAGCCTCTTTCACTCAGACCCTCTCATTCTTCGAGTACCGTGAACATTCCTCATTCGAAAGCCAAATGAATTCTAATTTTCATTCCAATCAAGCGTCGAAACTTTAAAAATATTATAATACCAATTTTTTAATTGTTAAATAGTAATCTTTGAAAGGAGCATTTTAGAATATGAAAAAAATATCTATATTAGGTGGAGATTTAAGAAATATAAATTTAGTGACTTTACTTGCAAAAGATTTTGATATAGTATATACTTATGGATTAGAAAAGGCAGAAAATTTGCAAAAGGACGAAAAAGTAGTATCTTGTAGGAGTTTAGAAGAATTAATGAATAATACAGATGTTTTAATAGCGCCAATACCTTTTTCAAAAAATAACATTGATTTACATATGCCTTTTAGTGATAGTAAAATAACAATTGAAGAAATTATTGATAAAATGAAAGCAAAAAAAATCATATCAGGTTCTATAAAACAGGAAATAGTAAAAAAGGCAGAAGATAATCATATAGAAATAATAGATATAATGAAAAATGAAAGTTTAGCAATATTAAATACAATAGCTACAGCAGAAGGAACAATAGAAATAATTATTAGTAATACTAATAAAATATTGCAAGAAGAAAAAATATTAGTATTAGGATTTGGAAGAGTAGGAAAAATATTAACAAATAAATTAAAAATGCTTAATTGTAATGTAACATGTGCTACAATAAATAAAGAAGAATTGTCATGGATAAGAGCATATGGGTATATACCAAAAGATTTACATAGATTAAAAGAAGAGTATACAAATTTTGATGTTATTGTGAATACGATACCAAGTTTGATATTAGATAAAGAAAAAATTAATTTTTTGAAGCAAGATGTTTTGCTAATAGATTTAGCCTCAGCACCGGGCGGAGTTGATAAAGAATATATAAAAGAAAAAAATATAAAATTTATTCATGCATTAGCACTTCCTGGTAAAGTAGCACCATATACAAGTGCAGAATTTATAAAAGAGGCTATATATCAAGAAATATAAAAATTGTTATTTTACATTATAGAAAATTGCATTTTCTATAATGCAAAAATATAGATGCACAGAAAAATTGCAAAGCAATTTTTCGCGTCGACAAATCTTATACGCTTCTTGCTAGACCTTAAGTTAATGTAACAAATATTATAAAGTAGAGAAAAGGTCTAGCGAAGCTAGATTTGTCTTGCAAAGAATCGAAGGGAGTTTTAGAAATGAATGAAGTTTTACAAGCATTAGTTTTAGGAGTTGTTCAAGGATTAACAGAATTATTACCAATATCAAGTTCAGCACACTTGAATTTGATACCTTGGATTTTTAATTGGAATATTCCAGAAAGTTTTGATGTTGCATTACATTTCGGTACATTACTTGCAATAGTAATATACTTCTTTAAAGATTGGTTAAAGTTAATAAAAGGAGGATATGAGCAAGTTGTAAAGAAAAAGAAAACATTTGAAGGAAAAATGTTTTGGTATTTAGTTGCAGCTACAATACCTGGTGGAATCATAGGATTTTTATTAGATTATTTTGTGGGGGATGCATTAAATATGCCACTATTAATTGCAGGAGCGTTAATAGTAATGGGTATAATTTTATATATTGCTGATAAAAAAGCACCTAATAAAACAGATTATGAACATATGACATTTAAGCAAACATTTATAATAGGTATATCACAAGCATTAGCATTTATTCCAGGAGTATCACGTTCAGGAGTAACAATGACAACAGGAAGAATAATGGGAGTTGATAGAGAATCAACAGCTAAATATTCATTCCTATTATCAACACCAATAGTGTTAGGTGCAACATTGTATAAATTTAAAGATTTTGTATTTGGAATGCCTTTTATAGTAGGAGTATTATCAAGCTTTTTAGTAGGGTTAGTAGTAATTAGATTTTTATTGAAATATTTACAAAAAGGAAGCTTCAAAGTATTTGCAATATATAGAGTTCTATTAGGATTAGCAGTCATTGCAATATATTTTGCTAGATAATAGATATAAAAAGATTTTTAAAATAAAAAGGAAAAATGTGATAAAAGGAGAAAAAAAGATTAAAATAGAGAAAAGAATTTAAAAAGATACAAAAAGTGATTTGAATTATGTTAGTAGTATGTGATATATTGCTAACATAATTTTTATTGTCGCAGTCAATAAGACTCTGATGTATTTGAGATGCAATCTTTGCTTGCTATGTCAATTCAGATTCTTTTTAAATTCAAGATTAATTAAAATCAAAAATTTGAAATCAAATTAAAATTCCTGATAAGAAAATAAAAGATAATAAAAAAATAATGTACGAATATTTGCCGTTTATATTCAAAATATTATTTAAATCTAATAATTTCCACAGCTTAGAAAAATATGTAAAGTATCTGAAAAAATTTTATATCAAGTGTTTTAAATTCAAATTAGTTTAAGTTCTAATTATTCTTAAATTCACAGTAAAAATTAAATAAAAAATAGGAGGTATTACAGATGAATAATGAAGAAAAAATTAAAAATGATACAAAAGAAGGAACACAAAAAACGAAACTATTATCTCCAAAACTTGATGTTGTATTTCAAGCTCTATTTGGAGAAGAAGGTAGCGAAAGAATAACCAAAGAATTTTTAGAAGCGATATTAGAAAGAAAAATAGAGGAGGTGGATTTAAGTGGAAATATAGTTTTAAGAAGAGAAAATGTGGAAGACAAAATGGGAGTATTAGATGTACTAGCTAAAATAAATGATAAAGAATATATAAACGTTGAAATGCAAGTATACAATAAAAAGAATTTATTAGAAAGAATATTATACTATTGGGCAAAAATATATACAAGAAATATAAAAAAGAAAGAAGATTATATAGAATTAAAAAAGACAATAGAAGTACTAATAGTAGATTTTGAAATAAAACAATTAAAAGAGCTAGGATACCATAGTAAATGGAAGATAATAGAAGAAAAAGACAGAAAACTAATATTGACAGATGACTTAGAGATACATATAATAGAGATAAATAAAATAAAAAATTTAACAGAAAAAGAGAAAAATAAAGAACTAGTCAA
>CAJFJY010000058.1 GCA_904384205.1 uncultured Clostridia bacterium
AAATAATCCTTTACTACTTTACATTAAATTTTCTTTACAATCATTTATTTAATGTAATTTTAACTTTTAAAATTGATTGTAAATATATTATACGAGGAGGATACATATGAAGAAAAAAATTTTAACAATACTTGCTATTATAATAACAGTAATACTTCTAGCATTTGCATTGTTATTTATAATAGACACTATCAGAATGAGTAATAATCAAGAAGTAATATTTAGTACATGGGGAAGAGACTACAAAGTTTCAAAAAGTGGCGAAAATATAACTGAAAACCAAACAACAACCGGTAAAGCAGAAGATGATGAAAACAGCAATATAAATTTTGCCTTAACTATGGATGACAATATCAAAGATAATACAACTTGGTGTGGAACTTTTCAATTAATATGGAATGACTTAAAAAATGACTTAGTAAAACAAGATATAATGTTTATAAATGATCCTAATATGAGTGTTGTAAGAAATTTAAACAAAGGAAGCTTTACAACTGAAGACTTGTCAGAAAGTGCATATTACAAAGTATATGGACATCCATCATTAGAATTAAAGCAACAAATAGAAGATGCAATCAAAGAAAAATTTAATGAAACAAGTGATATTTTGGATGATTTTGATTGGGAAGGTGCTGGACCAAATGATTATTTCTTATACTGTATGCTAAAAAAAGAATTTGAATTCCCAATTGCATTTACTAAATTAAATAATGGAACATTTGCTAACAAATATAATGATGTAGAATATTTTGGATTAGAAAAAAATTCAGAAGAACAAATAAGAGATCAAGTTCGAGTTTTATATTATGAATCAGATGACAAATTTGCCGTAAGACTAAATACAAAGCAAAATGATGAACTTATATTAGCAAGAGAAATTGAAGGAAGAACATTTAATGAAATATACAATAATATAAATGAAAATGCTGAAGAATATACCGGTGAAACAACATTTACAGAATTAGATAGTTTAAAAATTCCTAATATTAGCTTTGATGAAAAACAAGAGTACAAAGAATTAGAAGGTAAACCATTCTTTTTCTCAGATGGTAGAGAATATTATATAGAAAAAGCATTACAAACCATCAAATTTGAATTAGACAATGAGGGAGGAAGTATCAAAAGTGAAGCAGGTATGATGACTAAAGAATCAGTAGCAATTTTACCTGAAGAAGAAAGAAATTTCCATTTTGATGATGAATTCACAATTTTCTTAAAGGAAAAAGATAAAGATAAACCATATTTTTCAGCATTAATAACTGATATTACAGAATTTCAATAAAATTTTAAATATTACTTGTAATTTTTAACAAAATGTGTAATAATATATACATAATATTTAAAGACTAGAAAAAAGAGGAGTAAATTTATACTTGTTTCAAGAGAATAGAAGTTGTTAGCTGTGAGCTTCTTAAACAAAGGTAAATCGAAGGTAGCTTTTTTGTTGATAATCTGAAACAAAAGTAAGATTGTCCGCTTGTGAGCGTTAAAACTTAAATGAGATGTTTTTATTTATCAAAATAAAAATAAATAAGGTGGTACCGCGAAAATAACAATTGCCCTTATGCAAAAAAGCATAAGGGTTTTAAAATTCTAGAAAATTAATTTCCTAGAATTTTAAAAAATAGATGCACAGAAAAATTGCATAGCAATTTTTCGCGTCGACAAATCTTATACGCTTCTTGCTAGACCTTAAATTAATGTTACGAATATTAAAAAAAGAAAAGGTCTAGCGAAGCTAGATTTGTCCATTTAAGAAAGGAATGTGAGTAATTATGGATAAAAACAAAAAAATACTAGGATTAGATAAAATGGAAGCAGATACAAAATCACAAGAAGAATTTAAAGAAAATGAATTAGAAACTTTAATCTTAAAACCACAAAGAGAAGGAATTGGTAGTTTGACAGAAAGTGAAAAAGAAAGATATTTAAATATTACTAAAGAAGAATTAGAAAAATTAAAAATAAAATCTACATTCATAATAGTCTGGGAGTCAACAGTAGATTTATTAAGGAAAATTGAAAATAGAAATGCACCAGGAGGATCAAATAATCCAAGAAGGGAAGATGATGAAAATGAAAGATAATGAAAAAAAATTAGAAGGAAAATATAATCCAAACGAATTTGAAGAAGAAATCTATGAAAGATGGGAAAAAGAAGGATGTTTTAAACCCAGTATGGATAAAACAAAAGAAAGTTTTTGTATAATGATGCCACCACCAAATGTAACAGGAAAACTTCATATGGGGCATGCACTAGATGATACAATACAAGATTTATTAATAAGATATAAAAGAATGCAAGGATATAATACTTTGTGGGTACCAGGAACAGATCATTCAGCAATAGCTACAGAAGCAAAAATAGTAGAAAAGCTAAAAAAGGAAGGAAAAACAAAACAAGATGTAGGAAGAGAAGGATTTTTAAAAGAAGCATGGGATTGGACAAAATTATATGGAGGAACAATTGAAAAGCAACAAAAAAGATTAGGATGTTCATGTGACTGGAATAGAAAAAGATTTACAATGGATGAAGGATTATCTAAAGCGGTATTAGAGGAATTCGTAAACCTATATAATGATGGATATATATATAGGGGTAAGAAGATGGTAAACTGGTGTCCATATTGTCATACATCAATATCTGATGCAGAAGTAGAATATGAAGAAGAGGCCTCACATCTATGGTATATAAGATATAAAATAGTAGGAGAAGAAAATCGTTATGTAATTGTAGCAACAACAAGACCTGAGACAATGTTAGGAGATACAGCAGTTGCAGTAAATCCAGAAGATGAAAGATACAAAGATTTAATAGGTAAAAAATGTATATTACCAATAATGAATAAAGAAATACCAATAATTGCAGACGAATTTGTAGATAAAGAATTTGGAACAGGATGTGTAAAAATAACACCAGCACATGATCCTAATGATTACCAAGCAGGATTAAGACATAACTTAGATATCATAGAAGTTTTTGATGATTATTCTAATATGCTAGATTTAGTTCCAAAATATAAAGGAATGAAATCAATTGAAGCAAGAAAACAAATAGTAGAATACTTAAAAGAAATAGATGCACTTGTTAAAATAGAAGATTATACACATAATGTAGGAAAATGCTATCGTTGCCACAACACAATTGAACCTAGAATTTCAGAGCAATGGTTTGTAAAAATGTCAGAACTAGCAAAACCAGCAATAGAAGCAGTAAAAAATGGAGATGTAAAATTCGTACCAAAAAGATATGAAAAAACATATTTCAACTGGATGGAAAATATACAAGATTGGTGTATTTCAAGACAATTATGGTGGGGACATAGATTACCTGTATACTATTGCGATGAATGTGGGCATATACATGTAGCAAAAACAGCACCTAAAGAATGTGAAAATTGTGGTAGCACAAAATTACATCAAGAAGAAGACACACTAGACACATGGTTTAGCTCAGCTTTGTGGCCATTCTCAACATTAGGTTGGCCAGATAGAGAATCAGAAGACTTAAAAACATTTTACCCAACAAGTGTATTAGTAACAGGATATGATATCATATTCTTCTGGGTAGCAAGAATGGTATTTTCAGGATATTACGCAATGAAAGAAAAACCATTTAGTGATGTATTAATACATGGAATAGTAAGAGACAACCAAGGAAGAAAAATGTCAAAATCACTAGGTAATGGTATAGACCCAATAGAAGTAATAGAAAAATATGGTGCTGATAGCTTAAGATTTTCTCTATTATCAGGAACAACAATGGGAAATGATATAAAATATATGACAGAAAAACTAGACCAAGCATCAAACTTTGCAAATAAAATTTGGAATGCAGCAAAATTTATCATAAATAATATGGTAGATGAAAAAGATATACTAAAATTCAAAGAAGAAAACTATAATAAGATTTCACATATGTATAAAGAAAATGCATTAAAAATAGAAGATAAATGGATTTTAAGTAAATTAAATAAACTAATTTTAGAAATAACAAATAATATCGATAATTATGAATTAGGAGTTGCTATTGACAAAATATATAACTTCATTTGGAATGAATTCTGTGATTGGTATATTGAAATAGTAAAATCAAGAATTTATAGCGAAAATTATGAAGAAAAAGTCAGAGTATGCTATGTATTAAACTATGTTTTTGGAGTTTGCATGAGGCTATTACACCCATTTATGCCATTTATTACAACAAAAATAGAAGAAAACTTAATAAAATATAGTGATAAAGAATTAATGATTTCAAGTTGGCCTGTATCAAGAGAAACATATAATTATGAATACGAAGAAAACTTTATAGAAAAGATAAAAGAAATTATAGTTGGAATTCGTAATATTAGGGCAAACATGAATATACACCCATCAAAAAAAGCAGATTTAATATTTGTTACATCTAGATATGAAAAAGATGTTTGGGAAGAAAAAGACTTCATTTTACGATTAGGATATGGAGAAAAAATAGTAATACAAAAAGATAAAACAGGAATAAAAGAGAATGCAATAAGTGTTTTAACAGATGGAATAGAATTATATATGCCTTTTGAGGGACTGGTTGATATAGAAGAGGAAAAGAAAAGAATAGAAGAAGAAAGGAAAAGACTACAAGCAGAAGTTGATAGATGTAATAAAATACTTTCAAATGAAGGATTCTTGAAAAAAGCACCACAAGCTAAAATCGATGAAGAAAGAGAAAAGCTAAAAAAATATCAAGATATGCTAAACAAAATAGCTCAATAGAAATAGATTCCAATAGATATATGATATAAGGAGAAGGAAGAACAAATGAAGGCTGATATTATTTTTAAAAATGTAAATTATTTAGATGTAAAAGCAATGAAAAAGGCTACTAAAATAGAAAAAGAAGGAATAGATCCATTTATGACATTATCATTTACAAGTTTAGCAGTAATAGGTGATATTAGATTGCTTCCAAGTGGAGTTTTTGATGTTAGAAAATGGAGCTTTGTAAAATAATTTAATGCAATGGTTCTAAGGAGACCTATCCCAGATGAACCAAAAATGGTTCAGTGGGACCTGATAAACCATTAGTAGTCATCAATATATAAAATCTTTGCTATATAAGGAGAAATCTCATTAATATTATACCAACCTGAGCTTTTACTATCATTTTCCAAGCCATTCGGATTAGAAACATACACCATGTTATTATTATCTGCTGCAAGCAAAGCCATATAATGAGAAGCTGTAGTCCAGCGATTGTTTGAGGGGTTATTCCAAACACAAACAATTGCTGGTCTATTAGATCTTAAGTGTTCCATTATATATTCATTTGACATATGAACAGAATCATAATAAAAGTCACTATTTTTAATTCCAAATGTTGATGATAATTCACTAGAAAATTTTTCATAATCCATTACCGGATAATATTTTTGTCTTAAATCTTCCGGAGTATAATCTTTCCCATAACCACTTAATGTAATAGACATAACAGTTATTCCACATCCGTTTTCAGCCATAGTGCCACCCCAATATTCATTATTTTTCCAAGATGAATCACTGTTTTGTTTATATTCAATGTATGTTTTTTTATGATTATCTTCAGTTGTAAAGGTTGTAAAATAGCCATCCTTATTTTTTACTTTTTCTTGACCCTTACCAGAATAATTTCTATTTGTGTCTTGTTTTATTACCTTATAATCACTTGAAAAACCTAAATTGGCCAAATCTTGACTAATATTGTAAGATGTATTATCATTTGCAATAAATTTATTCCACAAGTAAATAGCTAACATTATAATTAATATAAAAAGCAGGATCCTTTTTTTATTTAATTTTTTCTTTCTAGTTTTTTTCATGTGTACCCCTCCTATAATCTCACTGTTTTGAAATAATGACAAAATTTTAATAAACTGATTTAATTATAATTAAAAGATTTGAAAAGTGTTTTAACAAAGAATTAACAATTTCTTAAATTTTTCTTACAATATATTTCTTAAGTGAAATTTTTTATATATTTATGTTATAATCAAAAAGAAAGAAGGGGTATTCATGAATGTATTAGTAGTAGATGATGAAAAAGAAATAGCTGATCTTGTAGAAGTTTATTTAAAAAATGAAAATTATAATGTTTATAAATGTTATACATCTGAAAAAGCGATTAAATATATAGATTCAATAAAAATAGATGTTGCAATTTTAGATATAATGATACAAGGAAAAAATGGATTTGAAATTTGCAAATATATAAGAGAAAAAGGATTAAAATTTCCAGTTATAATGCTAACTGCTAAAATAGAAGATAATGATAAAATTAAAGGATTGACTTTAGGTGCAGATGATTATATAACAAAACCATTTAATCCTTTAGAATTAGTTGCAAGAGTAAAATCAGCTTTAAGAAGGTATACTATATACAACAATGAAAAAGAGGAAAAAAACATAATTGAAATTAATGGATTGATTATAGATAAAGAAAAACATAAATGTCTATTATATGACAAAGAAATAGATTTGACTCCTATGGAATTTGATATATTATTATACTTAGCAACAAACAGAGGAAAAGTTATAAGTTCTGAAGAGTTATTTGAAAATGTTTGGAAAGAAAAATATTTTGATAGCAATAATACCGTTATGGTTCATATTAGAAGGATAAGAGAAAAGTTAAATGAAAATACTAAAAATCCAAAATTCATAAAAACTGTATGGGGAGTGGGATATAAAATTGAAAATTAAAGAGTTGACAAAGAAAAAAACGAGACTAACCATGTCTCTAATTATAAGAGTATTGATAGCATATGTAATCTCTATTTTAATATATTATATAGTATCATTCTTTTTTGAAGAGGCATTATCAGATCTTACATATGGTATAAATTATGATTTATATGCTTGGATTGTACACAATAGGACTATATTATTTTATATTTATATTGGAATTGTTTTGACTGTTATTGTGTATAGATTTGTTTCAAAATATGTAAACAGTATGGAAGAAGTATATAGCTCATTAGATAAAATTTTAAAAGAAGATAGTGAAATAGTAAAATTGCCAGAAACTGTTAGTCAATTTGCTGAAAAGATTAATAATATAAAGTACAATTACATTATGACAAAGAAGAATGAAAGAGAAGCTGAACAAAAAAAGAATGATTTAATAATGTATATGGCACACGATTTAAAAACTCCATTAACTTCAATTATAGGATATTTGACATTACTTTCAGAAGAAAAAAACATTTCAAAAGAATTAAGAGAAAAGTATATAAAAATTGCTTTAGATAAATCTTTAAGAGTAGAAGAATTGACTAATCAATTTTTTGACATAACAAGATATGATTTACACTCTATGCCAATTAATAAAAAGGAAATAAATATAGTATATCTATTAGAACAACTAATTGACGAATGTTACCCAATGTTAGAGAGTAATAATTTAAAATGTAATCTTAGATCCCCAGATAAAATTATGTATATGGGAGATGGCGACAAATTAGCAAGAGCCTTTGATAATTTACTTAAAAATGCTATAAATTACAGTTACAAAGGAACAGCAATAGAAATTAATGTAGAAGAAAAAGAAAATAAAATATTTATCAGTTTTAGAAATAAAGGCGATAAAATTCCAGAATATAAATTAGATAAGTTGTTTGAAAAATTTTATCGCGCAGATGAAGCAAGACAAAGTTCAACAGGTGGAGCTGGTCTAGGTCTTGCTATAACTAAAGAAATTATAGAATTACATAGCGGAAAAATCAGTGTTAAAAATGATAATGAGTTTATTGAATTTGATATAGAACTTTAACTCAAACCTGTCCCCAATAAACCATTTTTGGTCAATTGGGGACAGGTCTGCCCAAATCTAGCTTCTTAGTAAGTCTACCCAGCTATAAATGATATTTTTTGTCATTGTAAATAAGTTTATTTTATCAACAGTAGTGTTTGATACAAGGTTAACAGTAGCCAAGATTTCTCCATTTAATTCAAAATTTAATTCTCCTAATTTCTGACCTTCACTAATAGGTGCAGATATATTTTCATTTAATTGCATATTTTGAGTAATTTCGCTATCTTTACCTTTTTCTATTAGTACACCAACATTATTTTCTAAAACTACGCCGATTGTCTTTTTAGTTCCTTTATCAATATTAATAGTTTTTACTAAATCACCTTTATTTCCAAAACTTTTATATGAAAATTTATTAAAGCCATAATCTAATAATTTAGCCGCTTCTTCAAATCTAACTTTTGTTGATGGAGCTTTCATAATAACAGCAATTAATGATAATCCATCTCTTGTTGCACTTGCAGACAAATTATATAAAGCAAGTGAAGTTGAACCAGTTTTAAGACCTGTAGCACCTTTGTATGTGTTAATTAATTTATTAGTATTAGATAATTGAGTTTCACCATTTCTTAAAGTTTCAGTCCAAATAGTTGTATAATTAGTAATATCTGGATATTTATTTAATAATTCTTTAGACATCAAAGCAATATCATAACTTGAAGTAACATGACCATCTTCATCTAAGCCGTGGCAATTTTTAAAAGTAGTGTCATTCATTCCGAAGCTCTTTTGCCTTGTCATTCATCATTTGAACAAAAGCATCTTCTGAACCAGCAATGTATTCAGCCATAGCAACAACACAGTCATAGTCTGTACAATTAAAACACAAGCCGAAAGTATTAATAAATAAGAAAAAATTGATTATAAACACCTTCAAAAAAACTGCAAATTTAATGCAGTTTTTAATTTTTTTTAAAAATTAGTAAAAAAATCTAACTGAAAGGGGGAACAAAAATTTGAGTGAAGAAAATAAGATTGGATATTATGCTGTTATTCCTGCAACTATTTTATTTAACAAAGACTTAAAAGCAAATGAAAAGCTGTTATATGCAATAGTAACTATATTATCCAATAAAGAAGGTTATTGTTTCGCTTCAAATGCTTATTTAAGCAATTTATTAGATGCACAACCACATACACCCTATACGATAAATAGGACATACCCCTATTCGATAAATGGGACAGAGGGTATGTCCCAAAAAGGACAATATAATATTATAAGTAATAATAAGA
>CAJFJY010000059.1:0-8994 GCA_904384205.1 uncultured Clostridia bacterium
AATCAATATAGTACAATTTTTAAAAACTCTAAAATATCAATGTTTTGACTTGCTATGTTATGTATTCATTAAATTTTGATAGTGGATATTTATTTTCCAGACTATCTATGTAAAAGTAATCTTGCTCATTAAAGAATAAATATAGCTTATCTTTAATAATTACTCGGTGTGGCTCTACATACGCTAAATTCGTATGTTCCACAATTCTTAAGGTACCATTAATAATTTCTGGTTTAACCTTATTCATTTTGCAAGTCCATTCGATTTTAGAGAATAATTCTTTACTCATATTGATTTCTTTTTTTGTTATTTGTAACATAATACCACAAAAACCTCCTTTTTTCAATATTTTGGGTCAAAAAAAGACCGCTTCATTTTTTGAAACGGTTTAAAGTTTTTGTGTTGTCAAATTCTTATAATCTTGAAATTAAGTTGTATCAATCATTATAGAGAGTTCGACAAAAACTCGTTTTGGTGGGCAGGGATGGATTCGAACCATCGTACTCAAATGAGAACAGATTTCTTACTACTATAGTTTTCACTACCATTTAAAATGTTTGTAGTCTGGACTTTCTCTTTATCTTTTATTAAAGATACCAGGTATAAAGTCTCTACACTCGAAAAATACTTTTCTAGCTCGGGATTGCCATCAGCTATAACTGTTAAGGTTTCCCCGAATTAGCCCGGTTATCATCATATAATCACTTATATGAGCTGCAAGTTTAGGTTTTGATTAAACCAAAGACCACAGTCTGCCGCCTTTAGCCACTCGGCCACCTACCCGTTTGTCCTTTTGTTTCGGACAATAGCTATTATAATTCAATTAAATCTGTTTGTCAATACAATTTTCAAATTTTAATCAAAAAAATTCATAGAAATTTATGGAAATAGCTTGACAAAGCAAAAAAAATAGTGTAAAGTATAATAGCATTACAGAGAAAAGAGGTAGTTATCATGGAAAAGAATGTAGAAATAAGTATGTTAAACCAATTTTATGGAAAACTATTAACAGACAAACAAACTGAATTCATAGATAACTATTACAATAACGACTTGTCTTTATCAGAAATTGCAGAAAACAACGGTATAACAAGACAAGCAGTTAGAGACAATATAAAGAAAGGGGAGAAAAAGCTTTTCGAATATGAAGAAAAGTTAGCATTTATGAAAAGGACGTTAAAGCAAGAAAAGAAAATCGACAAAGTATTATCAGAGCTTAGCAAAATTCAAAAAGAATCATCTGATAAAAAAATAGCAGACATATTGGAAAACATAAAAAAAGAATTGAATTGTTTAGTATAGGGGTGAGTGTATGGCTTTTGAAGGATTATCATCAAGATTACAAGAAATAACAAGAAAATTAAGAGGTAAAGCCAGAATTACAGAATCAGACTTAAAAGAAATGCTAAGAGAAGTAAAATTAGCTTTACTAGAAGCAGATGTTAATTATAAGATAGTAAAAGAATTTATTTCGACTATCCAAGAAAAAGCATTAGGTCAAGACGTAATGAAATCTTTAACACCAGGGCAACAAGTTGTCAAAATTGTTAAAGATGAGTTAGTAGAATTATTGGGAGGAACAGAAAGTAAAGTACAATTCACACCTAATCCACCAACGATAATAATGTTAATAGGTCTACAAGGTTCAGGTAAAACAACAACAGCAGGAAAATTAGCAAATCTTTTTAGAAAACAAGGTAAAAAACCATTACTTGTAGCTTGTGATATATATAGACCAGCTGCTATAAAACAATTACAAGTCGTAGGAGCACAACTTAATATACCAGTATTTAGTAATGAACAATCAAAAGATGTTGTACACATAGCAAAACAAGCAGTAAGTGTAGCTATGTCAAAATTAAATGATGTAATAATACTAGATACAGCAGGACGTTTGCAAATAGATGAAGAACTAATGAATGAATTAAAAAATTTAAAAGCAAGTATCAAACCACATGAAATTCTATTAGTTGTAGATAGTATGACAGGTCAAGACGCTGTAAATGTTGCAAAATCTTTTAATGATGAAGTTGGAATAGATGGAGTTGTTTTAACAAAGCTAGATGGTGACACTAGAGGTGGTGCTGCATTATCAGTAAAGAAGATAACAGGTAAGCCAATAAAATTTGCGGCAACAGGTGAAAAATTAAGTGATATAGAAGTATTCCATCCAGACAGAATGGCACAAAGAATATTAGGAATGGGAGATATCTTATCTGTAATAGAAAAAGCTGAAGAAAATTTTGATTTAGAGCAAGCAGAAAAATTAGAAAAGCAGATGAGAAAAAGAGAATTAGACTTAGATGATTACCTAGCTCAATTAAGGCAAGTAAAAAAGATGGGTTCATTTTCATCTTTACTAAAATTAATTCCAGGAATGAATCAAATAAAAGATTTAAAAGTAGATGATAAAGAATTTGTTAAAATAGAAGCTATGATTTGTTCTATGACAAAACAAGAAAAAAGAAATGTCAAATTATTAAATGGAAGTAGAAGATTAAGAATAGCAAAAGGTAGTGGAACAACAGTACAAGATGTAAACAAATTCATAAAATCATTTGAAATGACACAAAAAATGATGAAACAATTAAAGCAAAACAAAGGTGGCATGAAGAAATTAATGAGTAATATTGACGAAAATGCTTTAAAAAATTTCAAATTTTAATGTAATGCAATTTTTTTAATAAAGGTATTAATTTTTTAAACTTATATAAATATATTTGGTGGGTAAGGAGAATTTCAAAAATCCATTCTTAAAAAGAGGGATTTTTGAGTCCGTCCCCAAAATCCCAGGGAGGTGAATATAATGGTAAAAATTAGATTACAAAGAGAAGGAAAGAAAAAAGCTCCATTTTATCATATTGTTGTAGCAGATTCTAGAAGCCCAAGAGATGGAAAAATCATCGAACAAATTGGTACATATGATCCAATGACAGAACCAGCTACAGTAGTTATTGATAAAGAAAAACTAGAAAAATGGACAAAAAATGGTGCAAAACCAACAGATACAGTTAAAGCATTAATTGAAAAAGTAAAATAATGCTTTATAGGAGGAATTAGAATGAAAGATATTCTAGAATTAATAATACTTAATTTAGTAGAAGATAAAGACGCAGTAGAAGTAAAAGAAACAGATAATGAAAAATCAATACTATTAGAAGTAAAAGTATCAAAAAATGATATGGGAAAAGTTATAGGAAAGCAAGGCAGACTTGCTAAATCAATAAGAACTGTTATAAAAGCAGTAGCAGGAAAAGAGCATAAAAAGGTTACAGTGGAGTTTGTTGAATAATAGGAGTAAAATATGCAGGAATTTTTTGAATTAGGACAAATTGTAAATACTTTTGGGATTAAAGGATTTGTAAAAATTGTTCCATATACTGAAGATATATCAAGGTTTGAACAGTTAGATAAAGTTTTCTTAGTAAAAAATAATAATAAAACGGAATATGAAATTGAAGATGTTAAGTATCATAAAAACTTTGTATTAATAAAATTTAAAAATGTTAATACAGCCCAAGATGCTGAAGCTTTAAGAAATTATTATATTCAAGTAAAAAGAGAAACTTTAGGAGAACCAGAAGAAGGAACATATTATATTGCTGACTTACTAGGACTTGAAGTATATTCAGATGATGGAAAATTCTTAGGAATTTTGGATGATATATATAATACTGGAAGTAATGATATATATGTTGTAAAAGAAAAAAATGGAAAGCAAATTTTATTACCTGCAATAAGTGATGTTATTAAAGAAATAAATATAACAGACAAGAAAATATTGGTACATTTAATAAATGGACTGTAATTGGAGGAAAAAATGCGATTTGATATTTTAACACTTTTTCCTAATATGTTTGATATTTTAAATGAAAGTATTTTAGGTAGAGCACAAGAAAAGAACTTAATAAATATAAATGTTGTAAATATTAGGGACTTTTCAAAAGATAAGCATAATAAAGTAGATGATACACCTTATGGTGGAGGAGCAGGAATGGTCATGAGAGCAGATGTGGTATATGATTGCTATAATTCTGTAAAAACAGACGATTCTAAAGTAATTTATTTATCACCACAAGGCAAAACTTTAGATCAAGATAAAGTAAAAGAATTATCAAAGGAAAAACATCTAATTTTATTATGTGGACATTATGAAGGTATAGATCAAAGAGTCATAGATGAGATTGTTGATGAAGAAATTTCTATTGGTGATTATGTATTAACAGGAGGAGAGTTGCCAGCAATGGTTCTTATAGATTCTGTTAGTAGATATGTAGAAGGAGTATTAAATAAAGAGTCAATTCAAGAAGAATCTTTTACAGATAACCTTTTAGAATATCCTCAATACACAAGGCCAGAAGTATTTCTAGGGAAAAAAGTTCCAGAAGTATTGCTTACTGGACATCATCAAAATATAGAGAAATGGAGAAAAGAACAATCTATCAAAATAACTCAAAGTAAAAGACCTGATTTAATGGAAAAATATAAAAACAATAATTTTAGAAAATAATTGAAGTGCTATTAACAAAGCACCGCTCAAAAAAATAAAAGAAGGAGGTAATTTCTAAAATGGATATTATAAAATCAATTGAACATGAACAACTTAAGAATAAAATACCAGAATTAAAAGTTGGTAATACAGTAAAAGTACATGTAAGAATAAAAGAAGGAAATAAGGAAAGAATCCAAGTTTTTGAAGGAATAATAATTAAAGTACAAGGTGGAGGATTAAATCAAACATTTACAGTAAGAAAAACTTCTTATGGTGTAGGTGTTGAAAAAACTTTCTTAGTTCATTCACCATTAGTAGAAAAAGTAGAATTAGTAAGAGTAGGTAAAGCAAGAAGAGCAAAATTATATTATTTAAGAGACAGAGTTGGTAAAGCTGCTAAAACTAAAGAGCAAATTGGTGCTAGAATTGAAGATAGAGAAGTAGTTTTAAAGGAAGATTTAGCTGAAGAACTACCAGTTGAAGAAAATGTAGCAGAAGAATTACCAGTAGAAGAAACTGCTCCAGAAGTAAAAGAAGAAGCTAAAGTAGAAGAAAAAGCTGAAGAAGTTTCTGCTGATAAAGCTCCTGAAGAAGCTCCAGCTATAGAAACTGAAAAAGTTGAAGTTCAAGAAGTTGTTGATACAGTTAAAGAAGAACCAGTTGAAAAAGTAACAGAAAAAGAAGAAAAGAAAGACTAAAATAAATAAGAAAGGCATTTCGCTAAGCAAGTCTTTGTAGCGCGTGCGAAATACATGCCACTCACTTCATTCGGGCGAATTAAGGTAGCCTAACCTTGTTGTATACGGAAAAATCCATAACTGGTCAAGATAAAAGTCGATTTTTCCTATACAATGAAAAAGGAAAGTTTGAGAAACTCAAATTTTCCTTTTTTGTCAATGGTTGTTAATTGCATTAGCAAATTATAATATAATTAATAGCGAAAAAAATACATAAGCATATCTGAAAATTCTTTTTCTAATAAATTTTTCTCTCATACTACTAAAAGACTCCATAAAAGCACATTTTTTATCATAATATGTTAATACAAAACTTTCTTTATATTTAGGAAAACTAAAAGTTACTGGCCACATATGTTTTAAAATTATATCTTTTTCGACATCATTTAAATCAAAAATTTCATTTGCGTTTTTAAGAGCTGTTTCTGGATGTGTAAATGCGTGAAGACCTTTTTTATCTTCTTGTTTTTTTCTCCAATCATATAAAAATAAATCGTGAAGCATTGCAGCTCTAGCGCAAGAAATATAGTCCAAATGGTATTTTCTGCAAAATTTGTAACAAAAATAAGAAGCAACTAAACAGTGGTCAAAACAATTTGTATCACAATGTTGTCTAAAATTTTTCATCTTTTGCACAGTTTCATTTGTTATAATATCATTTATTATGTTTAAATATTCTGTATCAGTATATATTTTGTTTAATATATATTCCATTACATCACCTTTTATATTATATGTATTCATCTAAATTAAGTATAGCATAGTAGTAATGTTTTTGGCAATGAAATTAATTAAATATTAATAATTTAATAAAGTAATTTTAAAATATAAGTATATTGCTTAAATATAGGAATTAACAATTTGACATAAAGAAATTTATATAGTAATATTAATATAAAGTTACTAAAGTGTAAAAGGAGGATAATATGAATAGAGAGAAAAATGAACTATTGCAAGAAGAACTAAAATTCAGAGATGATTTAAATAATCAATTTAAACAAAAGGAAACTCCTGACAAGTCATCTTATGTTAAAGATATAATTTTCGTTGGAGATGTAAAATGGAATGATAAAGTTAATGGGAATGAACTATCAGAAAAATTATATATAGTTAGAATTAATAAGGTTACTAGAGATGAAAATGGAGAATTGCAAGTAGATACAATAAATAATTATTATTTAGGTGATAAATGTATTGGTGGTTATATAGATGATAAAGATCCACAATTTTATAAAGTATTTGAATATTCAGAACCTGATAAAGTTGCACAAATAAAAAATTTACTAGAAAATACTCCTGATGAGCAATTAGAAGAACAGTCAATGAGTAAATTGCTTGAAGAAAGGAAACAGGAAATAGCAAAAGCTTTAGGAATAGATCCTGATGAAATTGAAAATATAGATGAAATTGATTTGGATACAAAAATACCTAATTTAGATAAAGAAGATAGGTCAGAAAAAGGTGAAGAATTAGAAAATAAGGATAGAGATGAAGATGATAGCCAAAGAATTTCTGAAAGTCAAACAGAAAAACTAAATGTTAAAGAAGAGACTAAATTAGGACAATTTATACAAGGAGAGAGTTTAGGACAAAAATTGGGATTAGAAAAAATAGGAATAACAGATGGTGTAAAATTAGCCAGAGTATCAACTTCTAGTTTGGCTAGTCAAAAAGATATTGATATAGATAAAAATGCAATAGATACATTTGTTGTTATAAGGGCTAATGGAGAAGCAGTTGTGTTAGGAGAAGACATTTTAAGGCTTAATACAAGAGAAGGAACAAATCCTACTCAAAGAAATTTAACAGTTGATAATGATGAAGGAAAAGTTGACAAAGAAGTTAATACTACAAGTTATGAAATAGTAAATGGAAATGGAAGAGAGTTTTTGAATGTGGGATATGATGAATTTACAGGTAGAGAGATAAAATATTCTACTTATTCAGATCAATATGGTCAATATGTGGATTTTGAACTAGAGACTCAGAAGACATGGATGCAAGATAGCGATGTAAGAGAATTTATGAATGACCGACCTGATAGATATCAAGCTGATCATATGTTAGAAAAAAATGCAGAACATGGTAAATGTGAAGAAAAAGATATTACAGTAATTGATAATGATAAAGATAATGATGACCATCCATCACATGATAAGTTCGATATGCAATATTGTATTGATACTATACTAGAAAATGAAGAAATAGCAGAAATATACAATTCAAGGGATGTTCAGAAAGAAATTCTAAATAAAATAAATGAAGATAAAAATAAAAAATATACAAATGATATGGTTATAGAAGAAGTATCAGCAGAATTGGAAGAAAAAGCTAAATATGAAATAGAAAGAGCTTCTCATAATAGAGATGGTGGGATAGCATAAAATGAGGTAATTATACCTCATTTTTTGTTACATATATTAAATAAAATAAATATAATATAGTAAACATAATTTATATCAAATTATGAAAATAGAAATAAGTATTAGTAAATATATTTAAAAAGTTTTGTTAATAAAAGAAAAGAGGAGATAATTCTCATGAATTGTAACATTATATCGCTAAATGAGTTAAATTTAAAGGAAAAAGGAGTTATAAAAGAAATAACATGTGATGACAATATAAAGCGAAGATTATTAGATTTAGGACTAATAGAAGGAACCAACATAGAATTAGTATTAGTAAGTCCTTTTAAAGATCCTAAAGCTTATGAGGTGAGAGGGACAACAATTGCCTTAAGAGAAGAAGATGCAAAAAAAATATATATATCAAAAAAATGTTGAAATATCAGCATTTTTTTGATATAATATATACGAAATACAGGATTGGAGAAGATAAATTGGAAAATTTAATTCTTTTCCTATTAGATTTGTTCTACTAATCATAAACTTATACTTTCTGATTAGTAGAACAGTCGCTTCGCTTCAACAGTTGCACACAAATTTATTTCATAAATTTGGCGCATGAACAATTTACGGAAAGCCAAAGAGAAAGTTTAAAGCTTGTACAAATTTAAGGCTTTCCGATTTGTTCTTAAGAAAGGAATGAATTAAAAAATGAAAAGAATGAAAACTTTTTTAATATATTTGCTTATTTTTGTAGGATTTTTTGTATTATCAGACGTATTAATTAATGTCAGTTTAAATACATCATATCATACAATAACAAGAAAAGATAATTTAGAGCAAGTAGTAATAAATCAAGCAGAAGCTACACAAGTGAACTTGAGAATCAAAGGTACAGTTACGAATTTAGTAGAAAATCCTATTACTTTGAAGTACATGAGAGTTGATTTTTATTCAGAAAGAGATAATTTAGTAGGTTCTAGATATATTGATGTTTCAAATTTGAAAGAAAATGAGAGTATGGATGTCGAAATAAATTTAAGATTAGATGATATAGATTCTTATAGCATAAGTTTTACCAATGATAAGTCAACAGAAGAAGTAGATTGGTTACCAGCAGATTTATCAGGAAAACAAATATTAATAATATCAGCATTTACATTATTAATGATAATATAAGAAAGGCGTTTTGCAAAGTTAGCCTTTGAAGCCAAAGCAAAACACATGCCACTCACTTCGTTCGGGCGAATTAAGGTAGCTTAACCTTGTTGTATACGGAAAAATCCACATAGGGTCAAGATAAAAGTCGATTTTTCCTATACAATAAGAAAAGTGGCTTCGCCACATGTGCATTTTGCTTCGCAAATATGCACAGCCCAAGGAAACTTAACCTTGTTGTATACGGAAAAATCCACATATG
>CAJFJY010000059.1:8999-12139 GCA_904384205.1 uncultured Clostridia bacterium
TGCTTCGCAAATATGCACAGCCCAAGGAAACTTAACCTTGTTGTATACGGAAAAATCCACATATGGTCAATATAAAAGTCGATTTTTCCTATACAATAAGAAAAGTAAAAAAGATATGTCTATTAAAATTTAGTAGATATATCTTTTTTTGTTACATAAATTTTAAATTTGAGGATTTACGTTTAGAGTGTGGTTATTTGTATAAATAACCATACCAGGTTTAGCACCATTAGGTTTTTTTATATATTTTACTTCGCAGTAATCAACAGGCACATTAGAAGAATTACGAGCCTTACTGTGGTAGGCGGCAATACTTGCAACTTTAGTGAGAATTTCCTCATCAATTTTTTGATTATTTTCATTTTTTAAAATTACATGGCTTCCGTGAATATCTTTTGTGTGAAACCAAATATCGTTTTTCTTAGCAAATTTTAAAGTTAAATAGTCATTTTCTTTGTTGTTTCTACCTACAAAAATAGTGTAGTTATCAATATTATATTTAATTGGATTAAATGCAACTGTTTTATTTTTAGTAAGAGTTGATTTTTTAACTTTAGATTTAGATTTCTTAATTTTAGCTTTAGGTAAAAATTCTTTAAATATATCGTTTTCCGAAATTTCCTCAAAAATATCTGATAAATCTTGCAAATTTTCACAACTCTCAATTTCATAAATTATGCTTTCAATATAATCTAATTCTTTTAAGGTTTCCTTTTTTTGTATAGATACAATTTCTAATGTGTTTTTTAGTTTATTATACTTTTTAAAAAATCTTTTAGCATTGTTGCTTGGAGAATATTTTTTATCTAAAGGTATAATTATTTTTTTATTATTATCATAATAATTCTCAACTTCAATATTGCTTATATTTGTTTTATCAATTCTATAAAGATTTGCAGTTATGAGCTCGCCATAGATTCTATATTTTTCCATATTAGTACATTCATTTAACTTAATGTTCATATGTTCTAATCTTTTATTATACTTATTCAAAATATTTAAAATCAGTTTTAGCATACTATCTTTGTAATTTTTGAAAGCAGTACTTGTAATTTTATTATAATAAAAATCGTCTATAAAAAAGTTTAAATGAAAAGGAGAATTATTTTCTTTGTAAATTAAAGTATAATCTTTTTTAGTGTTATTTATTTCAATTAATTCTAGTCTAGTAGTATCTTCACAAAAAATTATTTTTTGCATATAGTTATAAATATCAAGTAAAGTATTATCATTTATTGTATTTATATTAAGAATTTTTATTGTATTTTCTATAAAAACTTTACTTATACCATTAATGTTTTCTACTATATTTTTAACTAAAGTATTTGTGTTGATTTCATTAAAGTTTGATATTTTAATTATCTTTTTAAAATTTTCATAATTGTTAATTTCAAAAAAACTACATTTATCTGATGTGGGGTAGGTGTATTTATAATGTGGTAATAGATTTCTTGTTTTAGTATTGGAATCATCTTGGATATAGATATGTCTAATACAGTCAATTATATTATTAGAGGAATCTATTAGAAGAATATTTCCATGTTTACCCATTAATTCAATTATTAATTTATAATTTATAATATCATCTACTTCATCAAAACCTTCAAGTTCTATTGTTACAACTCTTTCTAAATCATTTGTTATGAAATTTTTGATATGCATACCTAAAATATATTTTCTAAGGAGCATGCAAAAACTAGGGGCAATTTTAGGATTTTGTTTTTGATGAGTAGTTAAATTTAGACTGTAATATTGTGAGTTTATACATATATTTAGTGCATAATTATTTTGATTTAAGTATAGTCCTAAAATTATTGTATTTGAGTCTGGTTCATAGATTTTATCGATTCTAGCACCAGATAAATTTTCTAATTCTTGAGAAATTGTTTTTGTTATAATTCCATCAAATGCCATAAAAATCAGTCCTTTTTAATTTTTTTATATCTTAGAGCAAACAGCTTTAATTTGTTCTTCAGTAATAGAGCCTTGTCTTAAAATATGTGGTATGTTATTAATAACTTGTACAATGGTAGAAGAAAGACCAATGGGACTTGGTCCATTATCTATAAAATAATCTACTTTTCCGTTAAAATCTTTTATAATGTCTTTAGGGTTAGTTCCACTAGGTTTCCCAGAAATATTAGCACTTGGAGTAGCAATTGGAACATTTGCATATTCTATTAATTTAAGTGCAATTTCATTTGCTGGCATACGAATTCCTATTGTATCTGAGTTTGATGTTAAGATGTCTGGAACAATATCCTTTTTCTTTAAAATAAGGGTTAGTGGACCAGGAAAAAATTTTTTTATTAAAGTATATTCTAATTCTGTAATATCTTTTGCAACTTCATTTATCATATCAAAACTATTTACTAATAAACTAATTGGTTTATTCAATGGTCTTTGCTTAACTTCATATAGTTTTTTTATAGCTTTTTCGTCTAATCCATTTGTACCTATTCCGTATACTGTTTCTGTTGGAAAAATTACGATTCCACCGTTCTTAATTATTTTAGCAGGAATTTTTAATTTACTATAATCTATTTTGTTATTAAAATTTAAATAGTTTTGCATTTACAGTTTCCTTCTTTCTAGACTGTATTATAAATCAAAATTAGTTGAATTTCAATAACTTATGTTGTGTGAATAAGATTAAAAAATTTTTAAAGCATATAAATCATAGTTTTAAAAAATATATTTAAAAAGCGAATTTATTAAATTTATAATAAATCCACTTTTTAAATTTTTATCTACAATTGTTGTTATTATTCATATAAAATTTCTTTTCTGCTAATTTATCTTGAACACCTCTTAAAGCTTCACCAAATCTTTGGAAATGAACAACTTCTCTTTCTCTTAGATACCTTAATGGATCTAAAACATCTGGGTTATCTCTACATAAATCTATTAATTTTTCATAAGTTGCTCTAGCTTTTTGTTCAGCTGCTAGATCTTCTTGTAAGTTTGCTATTGGATCACCTTTACAAGCAAGTACAGATGCACTAAATGGAAATCCAGAGGCAGCTTGTGGGTATACATCAACACCATGTGGTGTGTGTTTGTTATCTATCCTAAAAAGAAATTTTTTAGGTAACTATTCATTTTGTATTTTCCATATATTGTATTTAAAAATATGGGAG
>CAJFJY010000060.1 GCA_904384205.1 uncultured Clostridia bacterium
TACCAAAATTCTATATTGTCTTTTTCTTCCGTATTGATAATAGAATCAAATTTTTCTTTTAATTCTATTAGCTTTGATTTTTCAAATTCCATAACTATCCCTTTCCTTGTAATGTTTACTCATAATAACATATTCGTATTTTTTATTGCTTTTTTAGTATATTGTTACAATATTTATGATATTATTGTATGATATATTTTAAAACATTTGTTTGTGTTTGTCAAGTGCTTTTCCTAATATTTATTTTATCTATATCATTTAATTTCATAATAAGGATTTTTTCCATAACTTCTTGAAAAGTTTGTCCATTTTTATTCTAACAGCCAATGACTGAGCCTCAGCTTATGGCATATCTTTGTCAAGTAAATATGTGGCTTAAAAAGTATCAGCCAAAGATAAAAATGTAAATTACAAAAGGTCGTAATTTTACGACCTTTTGCAATTTACATTTCTAAATCTTTCTCATTATTATAAATAAAGTATCAATTTCATCCTTTGTAACAAAATTAATATTTATCTTATAATATTCAAACCATCTGGTTAGTGTTAGTATTTGACTGTTCTTAATTAGTTGTTTTTCTTCATATGGATTTTTTTCAAATAATAAATCTTGTATAAGAAATGCTAAATATAACCTTGCCTTTTGTTTTTCATGTCTTTTTTCCATTTCTTCCATAGTTTCCTTTTTTAATCCCAGAAGTAACTTAACATCTACTTTTAGATTTTCTAAAGCTTCTTTCCGTTCTTGATACCTTTTAATTTTATAATAATATCTAATTTTATTCATTTTTCTTCCTCCTTGCCAATTGGCTTTTTAATCTAGTTTATGAGTGACATTTTATTATAAACTGTTCATAAATTAAAACAGGAATCTCTAAAAAATTTTTCTTATATTTTAACATATTTCTAATAAAAAAGAAAGCGTTGTCAATTGCAATTTTTAATAACTTTTTAATACAAAACTCTCTTCTAATACATTTCTCGAATCTCCTCCAACATATACCTTAAACTCTCCTTCTTCAACTACATATTTTAAATCTGCATTCCAAAACTTCAACATTTCAGAATTTATTTCAAATTTTATTATTTTTGTTTGATTAGGTTCAAAAAATACTTTTTTAAATGCTTTTAATTCTTTCACTGGTCTTACTACACTTCCAAATAAATCCTGTATATATAGCTGTATTACTTCATATCCTTTATAATTACTATTATTTTTTACTCTTACTGTTACAGTTATATAATCATCTTGTTTTAAATATTTTTTATCTAATTCCATTTTTTCATATTTAAAATTACAATATGATAAGCCATAACCAAAAGGATAAAAACTCTCTGTTGGTATATCCTGATATCTAGAAACATATTTGGCTTCAGTTATATGTGGTCTTCCGTGTATTATAATGATTGTAATATATTGGACATTGACCCGCATTTTGAGGAAAACTCATGGTTAATTTTCCTGATGGTGATTTATCCCCAAATAGTATTTCTGTAATAGCTTCCGCACCTTTTGTTCCAGGAAACCAAACTTCCAATATTGCATCTAATTTTTGTTCTATATTATTTAGTTGAAGTGGACGCCCATTAAATAATATCATTACTATCGGTATTTTTAATTTACTTAATTCATTTATTAATTTTATTTGATTTTCTGGTAAACTAATATTTGACCTTGAACATGCCTCTCCACTTTGTTTGTAATGTTCACCAACTGCTAATATTATTATATCTGCCTTTTGAGCTATTTGTATTGCTTCATTTATAAGGTGTTCTTCATATTCTTCTTCATTTTCTATTGCAATTATTGGCTTGTTTTCTGCTTTTAGTATCTTATTAAATTCTTCTACTCTTAAGATATCACTTCCTTTTGCATAATATAAATTTTTATTTTTCATTCTTTTTTTAAACATATTTAAAAGTGTTTCATTTTTTGTCCTATCTGAAAACATTGACCATGATCCTGTTATTCCTATATTATCGACATATGGACCAATTAATGCTATTTTTAGATTTTCTTTTATTGGTAATATATTATCCTTATTTTTTAGTAATACAAAAGTTTCTTCTGTTAATTCTTTGGCTTTTATTAAATTTTCATTATTCATTACATTTTTTCTTTCTTTTGCTATATTAGCATTTCCATATGGATTTTCAAATAATCCTAATTTGTTTTTTAATTTTAAAATTCTTAAAACACTTTCATTCGTTTTCTTTATCTACATCTGATAGACTAGGTTTCGCTCCATAACCTCCTGAATATCCATTAGGACCTACACATGCCGTTAATCCCCAAGAATCTTTTCCAAATGTCTTAAATTTTTCACTATTATCAATACAATATTCTCTATTTGCAACTGTTGCTTTTATTGAGTTATCAAACCAGTTAATATTTTCCCTGTCTTCTAAATTTCTAAAATCTATCCAAGCATGCGAAAATTGATATGTAAACAATGTACCGCAATATGTATAAATTATATCTTTTATTTTTTTATAATCTGCTTTTTCTTTTATTATTTGACTCTTTAATAAAAAATTTATAACTCTTTTTTAACTCTTTTAATAATAACTTTTCTCCATATTTTTTTATTATTCTCATATATATGCACCTCAACTTTATGTTAACATATATACATAGAATTTTCTATGGTTATTTATTCCAATTAGCAAAGGAACCACAGCATATTCATGCATATGGTTCCTTGTTTTCAGAATAGTAGATTAATCAACCTGAGAACTTCTCTGTTAGATGTTCCCATTTCCAACATTTGATCCAGCCAGCAAACAAATTCAACCCTACGATTATTTCTAACGATTTTATCTGTCCCTTTGATTGGATCAACCGCTTCTATCGCTTGATATAACCTTGCAATTTGAAGTAGAGTCTTTTCATCTGACTTCTTATTGATCTCAAAAATCAATTTTTTTAGTACTGCGTTCAAAACCTGCTGAATTCCACCAGATTCTATGTCTTGCCTTTTCGGCCAGAATGTAATCCTAGCCCTCAAGTTTTCCTCATCTGGCAGATACGCCTCTCTTGAGAGATCATATAACTCACCTAGACTATTTATAACATCTTGTGAGTAATCATTTTTTAAAACTTGCCGCATAATTCTCTCAACAATCTTATCTACTACCTCTTTTTTCATAATGCTTTTCCTCCTTAGGTTTTTTATAGATATATTTTATCATACTTTACATAAACTGTCAAAATATGTGAACAAAAAGAGACATACGCTACTTTTTTAGCTCATGTCTCTATAATAATCAATACTATTTTTCTATGCCATTTTTTCTTTAATTTTTACCAAAGTATTTAATGCATCTATAGGAGTTAATTCATTTAAATTTACCTTATCTAGTTCTTGTGCAATTTCTGCTAGCCTTAAATTATATAAATCAAATTGACCTTCTACCTGCTTTTTATCTTTCTTTTCTTCTTTTTGACCTGTAAGAATATTTTTTCTCTCTAAAGATTTCAAAATTTTATTTGCTTTTTCAGTTACAACTTTTGGTACTCCTGCTAGCCTTGCTACATGAATACCATAGCTTTCATCTGTTCCACCTCTTACAATTTTTCTTAAAAAGATAATATCTTCGCCTTTTTCTTTTACAGCAATTGAGTAATTTTTAACACCTTCTATTTTTTCTTCTAGCCCGATTAACTCATGATAATGAGTTGCAAATAAAGTTTTTGCTCCACATTTTTCTTTATCTGCAATATATTCTGCAACTGCCCAAGCAATTGATAAACCATCATATGTAGATGTTCCTCTACCTATTTCATCTAAAATTACTAGACTATTTTTTGTTGCTTCTTTTAATATTGTTGCAACTTCCATCATTTCAACCATGAACGTACTTTGTCCCATACTTAAATCATCTGAAGCTCCAACTCTAGTAAATATTTTATCTACTACTCCAATTTTAGCTTCTTGTGCTGGGACAAAACTTCCTACTTGTGCCATTAATGTAATTAAAGCCACTTGTCTCATGTATGTAGATTTACCTGCCATATTTGGTCCTGTAATTATTGATAATCTATTATCTCCTTCGTCTAAATATGTATCATTTTCAACAAATGCTCCTGCTCCAATTATTTTTTCAATTACAGGATGTCTTCCACCTTTTATATCTATCGCTCCTGAGTTATTTACTTCTGGCATGCAATAATTCATATCTTCTGCAACTTGTGCAAATGATGCAAGTACATCTAATGTTGCAACAACAGTTGCACTTTTTTGTAATCTTTTAATATTTTTTGCAATTTCTTCTCTTATTGCTGTAAATGCATTATATTCTAAGTTAATTACCTTTTCTTCTGCTCCTAAAATTTGATTTTCTAAATTTTTTAGTTCTTCTGTAATAAATCTTTCTGCATTTGTTAAAGTTTGTTTTCTTATATATCTATCTGGAACTTGATTCAAGTTAGATTTTGTAACTTCTATAAAATATCCAAATACCTTGTTAAATCCTACTTTTAGATTTTTTATTCCAGTCTTTTCTTTTTCATCTGCTTCCAATTGAATAATCCAATTTTTACCTTCTGTTGTTGCTGTTTTTAATTTGTCTATTTCTTCGTCATATCCAAGTTTTATGATTCCTCCTTCTTTAACAGTCATTGGAGGATCATCAACTATTGCCCTTTCAATTAATTCCTTTATGTCTTGTAATTCATCTAAGTTATTATATAAATCTTTTAACATTGTTGATGAACATTTCTCTAAACTTTTCTTTACTTCAGGTAATTTTGCCAATGAATTTTCTAGAGTTACCATGTCTCTTGCATTAGCATTCCCATATGACATTTTGCTTGATAAACGCTCTATATCATATACCTTTTTTAGATTTTCTTCTATTTCTCCTCTCAATATCATGTCATCTTTTAATTCTTTTACTGCATTTAACCTATTGTTTATCTCCACTGTGTCTACTAGAGGGTCATTTAACCATCTTCTAAGTAATCTTCCCCCCATTGATGTAGATGTTTTATCTAATACCCAAAGTAGAGTTCCCTTTTTTGACTTATCTCTCATTTTTTCTGTTATTTCAAGGTTTCTTCTCGCATTTATATCTAAAGACATATATTTTGATATTTTATATAATGTTATTTTGTTGATGTTATCTAATGCTGTCATTTGAGTTTGCTCTATATATTGAATTAAAGCATTTATAGCTGGTATTGCTAATGTATTTTCTTCAAAATTTTCTACTTTTCTACCATTTGGATTTTGAATATTAAATCTTAAGTTTAATGTATCTACTTTATTTTCAAAAAACTTGTCTGCATATCTTGTTATATATGAACTAAATCTTTCTTTAATTTTATCTAATTCTTCTGTTGAATCTGACATCAATCCATTGATTACTAATTCTGATGGTGAATATCTTGCAAGTTCATCTAACAAAAGAGGAAAATTGTTGTTATCTTTGATTTCTGCCGCGTAAAATTCTCCTGTTGATATGTCACATATAGCAATTCCAAAATATATTCCTGCTTTATATATTGACATTATATAGTTATTCTTTTTTTCTTCTAGCATATTACTTTCTACTATTGTTCCTGGTGTTACAACTCTTATAACTCCTCTTTTAACTATACCTTTTGCTGTTTTTGGATCTTCTAACTGCTCACATATTGCAACTTTATATCCTTTCGCAATTAGCCTTGATATATATATTTCTGCAGCATGATGTGGCACTCCACACATTGGTGCTCTTTCTTCTTGTCCGCAGTCTTTTCCTGTTAATGTTAATTCTAATTCTCTTGATGCTGTTATTGCATCATCAAAAAACATTTCATAAAAATCGCCTAAACGATAAAATAAAATGCAGTCTTTGTATTGTTCTTTTGTTTCTAGATATCTTTGCATCATTGGTGAAAATTGTTGTTCTCCTGCCATAATTTATTTCCTTTCATTCTCCTTATATATCTTTTTCTAATGTTTCAATTAATTTCTGAATTTGATTAATATATTCATTTTTTATCTCGTTATATACTTGCCTAGATGTTTCTTCATCATATAAATGTGATAATGAATTTCTTGCAAGCATCATCTTTATCCATACTTCCCCATCAGAAATTAAATTATGTGCAAAACTTTCTTTTATTACCTCTCTTGGGCTTCCAGTATTTATTGCTACTCCAGAATATTCTAAATAATCTTTTAATGTTTCCCATGCAAGTTCAAATGTAAATTCATATCTATGTAATACCGCATCAATCATTAATTCACTCTCTTCTTCTTTTAAAGCTTCTTTTAATCTATTAGTAGCATTTATTAAATCTTGTTTTCTTTCTTCAAACCTTTCTTCTGATAATCCAAAATTCATAACTTTTCACATTCCTTATTGTTTTAATATTTTACCTTTTAAATACCACATATGTTGTGATACTATTTTTATCTCTATCAATTTGTTTATTAAATCTTCATTTCCTTCAAATATAACCACTTTATTGCTATCTGTTCTACCAGTTAGCATATCCTCATTATTTTTGCTTTTTCCTTCAACTAAAACCTTCTGAATTGTACCTACATATTTATTGTTATTTTCTTCAATTTGACTTTCAACTAACTCTTTTAATCTATCAAATCTTTTATGTTTGATTTCTTCTGGAATTTGATTCTCTATTTTATCTGCTGGAGTTCCAACTCTTCTTGAATATATAAACATATATACTTGTTCAAATTTAACTTTTCTTACAACATCTAATGTATCTTCAAATTCTTCCTCTGTTTCTCCAGGGAATCCTACAATTATGTCTGTTGATAATGTTAAATTTGGTATTTTATTTTTCATTTTTTCTACTAAGTTTAAATATTGCTCTTTTGTATATTTTCTATTCATTTCTTTTAATACTTTCGTATTTCCTGATTGAAGTGGTAAATGAATTAATTTGCATATTTTATTACATTCTGCAATTGCCTTTATTACATCATCTGTAAAATCTTTTGGATGTGGTGATACAAATCTTATTCTTTCAATTCCGTTGATTTTGTTTATTGCTCTTAGTAATGTTGCAAATGAATTTACACCTTCATATTCTTCAAATGGAATATTTTTTTCTTTTTCTACTCTTAAATATGAATTTACATTTTGCCCTAATAAAGTAATTTCTTTGTATCCTGCTTTTGCTAATTCTTCTACTTCTTGTATAATATCTTTTGGCATTCTGCTTCTTTCTCTTCCTCTTACATATGGTACTATACAATATGTACAAAAATTATTACATCCGTTCATAATTGTTACAGATGCTTTAATGCCACTTTCTCTTTTTATTGGTAAATCTTCATATATTTTTCCATCTACATCTAAAACATCTTCTATTTTTTTCTTTTCTTTTAATGCTTTATATAAATCTTCTGGAAATCTGTATAAAGTATGTGTTCCAAAAACTATGTCTGTATATGGATATGATTCTTTTATTTTTTTAGTAATATGTTTTTCTTGCATCATGCATCCACCAATTGCTATAATACAGCCATTTTGTTCTTTTACCTTTTTTAATTCTCCCAATTTTCCAAATAGTTTTTCTTCTGCATTTTCTCTTACACAGCATGTATTAAACAAGTTTATATCTGCTTCTTTTGGGTTATCTGTTCTAATATATCCCATTTCTTCTAACATTCCACATAATTTTTCTGAGTCATTTTCATTTAGCTGACATCCCATTGTTAATATACTATATTTCGGTCTTAAATCTTTATTTTTTTCTTTTACTTTTTTGATATATTCTTTTTGTTCTTTTACTTCGTTTTCTGCCTCCATTTTCTACCTCCATCGCTTTACATATTTTATTACATTTCGACACAAAAAGCAAGAAAAAATCCGCAAAGTTTTGCAGATTTCGTAACTATTCAGCTATAATTACTTAAAGCCCGTGTCAGCAATTGATTTCAAAAAAGGCGGATATCCTTACTTGCAAGGGGATCGATTTTTTTGAAACAATTGTGGTTAAACAGGGCAATCGTATTTAAGAGCTGAATAGTTACCAGATTTCCATAATTATTTTCTCTATTTTATTAGCTTTTTGATTAACTATTACATATTACTGCTCTTAAACCATATGGACATCCCTATGGTGCTCCTGATATATCTCCCTCTTTTTTGTCTATTATTTTTTGTGTTAAACTATTATATCTACTAAATGCATTAGTTGCTATACTTTCAATACTTGATGGAATTTCTATCTTTTGCATATTTGTACACCAAGTAAACCTAATAGAGAAAAAGGCTGACTTAAAAGAAAGATTAGAATTAATTAGCAAATATTCAAATAATTCTATTGTTAGAAATTTAAGCAATGAAGAAAGATTATATCTGTATGAAACTAAAAAAGTTTTTGATATATACTATGTAAATCTTAACCCAGCACATAGCATATTTTTAGATACAAAGTTTGTTACAAAATACATATATGATAAAGAATTATTAAGAGAAGAAAGAAATTTAGATATTGAAAGTCTTGCTCAAATAATTAAAGAAAAGAAACCTTTTCGCAGAAGAAGTTTATGAATTAGATTGTTGTGAAAATCAAATTAGACTTGAATTATTTAAAATAATACAAAATAACTTTTCTATAAATAAATGTGAAAATTGTGGGCGATTATTTATTCCTATTACAACTAGCAGAAATCC
>CAJFJY010000061.1 GCA_904384205.1 uncultured Clostridia bacterium
AAAATCAAAGATTTTGCCCATGAACATTCCTCATTCGAAAGCCAAATGAATTCTAATTTTCATTCCAATCAAGCGTCGAAGCTTTAAAATATTATAATATCAACGTTTTCAATAAAATAAATTAAAAGACCATTATATAGTAGCGGGAGCATTCAAAAATTGTAATTTTTGCTTGATAAGTAGGCATGTCTATGATATAATTATTAGCCAAGTGAGGTATGTTATAATGTTAGTAAATCCTATGTTATTAGAAGAATTAACAAAAGATGCTGGAGAAGATAGAGCAAAAAAAGCATTAAAATATTTAGAAAGAATAGAATTGACTAATGTGGAATATATAGATTTAAATAACTTTGAAATTTCAGCAAAAGTATATGGAAATGATGTGTATAATACATATATCAGTGTAAAAAACGGAGAAATAGAAGATATATCATGCACATGCCCAGATTATCATAATCATTATGGGGTATGTAAACATACATTAGCTACTGTATTGTTTTTTAATGAGAGAAATTTTTCAAATAATCAAAAAGAAAAAGAAACATCTAAAGCTAAATTTAGAAATTTCAAGCAATTAGTCAATGTCTTTTATAACGAAGAAATAGAAGAGATAGATAAAGTAGAAACAGTAAAATTAAAAAATTCAGGAAGTATTAAGTTAGAACCTAAAATTCTTTATGACAAATTTACTAACAGTGTTAAAGTAGAATTTAAAATTGGAAACAGAAAAATGTATAAATTAAAAAACTTGTCAGAATTTTATGATCGAATGATGAACAAAGAATTTTATAGATATGGAGACAAATTGCAATTTGTGCATGTTAAAGAAATGTTTGATAAAGATTCTTTAGAATTATTAGATTTTATATTAAAATATGCAGAAATAATCAAATATACAAATTCAAATTCAAATAGCAATTATAGATATTTTGGAAATGCATTAAGTGAAACGAATATTGTATTAGGAAATTCAGGAATAGATGAATTTTTTGAAATAGTAAAGAATAAAAGAATAGCATTTCAACGAAATTATAATGAAGAATTAATTTATTTTTTAGATGTAGATCCAGAAATATCTTTTGTTTTAAACAAAGTGGAAAAAAGTGAATATGAATTAGTTCCAAATATAGATTTATTTGATATTAATATAATAGATGGAAAAGATTATAAGTATTTGTTAATAAAGGATAAATTATATAGATGTAGTTTAGACTTTCAAAATACTACTTTAAAATTTATAAAAATGTTTAGACAGAATTATTTAACAGAAGTATATTTACAAGAAGAAGATTTAGTACAACTTTATTCAGTAATTATACCAAAAGTAAAAAATGCTGTTGTATTAGGAAATGTAGAAGAATCAGAAATAGAAAAATATAGACCACAACAATTAATTGTGAAAGTTTTTCTTGATTTCGATGAAAATGATTATTTAATTGCAGATGTAAAGTTTTGTTATGGAGAAAACGAATTTAATCCATTAGACGAAAAAGAAAAGAAAAAATTTCCTAGAAATATGTTAGATGAAACAAAAGCCTTGAATAAAATAAGAAAGTCAGGCTTTATGTTTGACGTTAAAAATTTAAGATTTATACTTCCAAACAATGATAAAATATATGAATTTTTAACTAATGATATAGAAGATTATATGAAAAATTTTGAGGTAATGGTTACTGAAAATTTTAAATCAAAAGAAGTATCTAAACCTAAAATGAGTATGGTAGGTGTAAAAGTAGAAAATAATCTACTAGAAATTGATTTAAGCAAACTTAATATTGATGTCAATGAACTTAGAGATGTATTACTTAAATATAAGTTGAAAAAGAAATATTATAGACTTAAAGACGGAAGTTTTTTAAGTTTAGAAGATAATAAAGAGATTGAATTTATTGATAAACTTGTTTCTGGAATTGATATAGATAGTAAAGAGATAAAAAATGGAGAGATAAGATTACCTGTAAATAGAAGTTTATATTTAGATCAGCTACTAAAAGAAATGAAAACTGTAAAAATAGAGAAAGATAAAACTTATAGAGATATTGTACATGATTTTAAAGAAGAAAATTTAGAAGAAGATGTTGTTATTCCAACAGCTTTAAAAGCAAATTTAAGAGATTATCAAAAGATAGGCTTTAAATGGCTAAAATCTTTGGATAATTATAAATTTGGAGGGATTTTAGCAGATGATATGGGACTTGGAAAAACAATACAAGTTTTAGCTATTATTTTAGACTATATGAAAAGATTGAAGAATAAGAATGAAAGAAAAACAAGTATTGTAGTTTCACCTAGTTCACTTACATTGAATTGGCTTAGCGAGTCACAAAAATTTGCACCATCATTGAAGGTACAAGTTATTAATGGTTCAGCAGAAGAAAGAAAAGAAAAAATTAATAAATTGGAAGAATATGATTTAATATTAACATCATATGACTTATTAAAAAGAGATATTGATGTATATAAAGAAAAGGATTATGAATTTAGATATGCAATTGCAGATGAAGCTCAATATTTAAAAAATAGTAGTACAAAAAATGCCATTGCTATAAAAAAGATAAGAGCACAATCACGATTTGCATTAACAGGAACACCAATCGAAAATTCATTGGCAGAATTATGGTCTATTTTTGATTTTATAATGCCTGGATATTTATTTACATATAAAAAGTTTAAAAATATGTATGAAGTACCAATAGTAAAAGAGCAGGATGAAAATGCAACACAAAAATTAAAGTTGCTAATTCAACCATTTGTATTAAGAAGAACAAAGCAAGAAGTTTTGACAGAATTACCAGATAAAACTGTTACAGTCTTAAATAATGAAATGAATGATGACCAAAATAAAATATATTTAACATATTTAGCTCAGGCAAAACAAGAGGTAATGGAAGTTATTGATGCAAATAGTATAGATAAAAGTCAAATAAAAATTTTATCACTATTAACAAGGCTTAGGCAAATTTGTTGTCATCCAAAATTATTCATAGAAAACTATAATGGTGAATCTAGTAAACTTAGTCAATGCATGGAAATAGTGGAAGATGCAATAAATGCAGAACATAGAATATTGTTATTCTCAACATATACTTCAATGCTTGGAATTATAGAAGATGAATTAAAAAATAGAAATATTGAGTATTTAAAATTAACTGGTCAGACAAAAGTTACAGAGAGAGTTGATTTAGTAAATGAATTTAATGAAAAATCTAATATAAAAGTTTTTCTAATTTCATTAAAAGCAGGAGGAACAGGACTTAATTTAACTGGGGCAGATATGGTTATACATTATGATCCATGGTGGAATTTATCAGCTGAAAGTCAAGCAACAGATAGGGCTTATAGAATAGGTCAAAAGAATAATGTTCAAGTATATAAACTTATTACTAAAAATTCAATCGAAGAGAAAATTTATGATTTGCAACAGAAAAAATCTAAATTGATTGATGATGTTTTAAGTACAAATACAACATTTATTAATAGGTTATCAAAAGATGATATATTAAATTTATTTTCTTAAAACTTTTATAATAAGTATAGGGAGGAAAAACTGAATGTGTGATTATATAGCAGTCATAGGAGGAGGACTAGCTGGTACAGAAGCGGCATACAAAATAGCTAAAGCAGGAATAAAAGTAAAATTGTATGAAATGAAGCCTAAAAAATATTCGCCTGCACATTCAAATGAAAACTTAGCTGAAATAGTATGTAGTAATTCATTTAAATCAAATTTATTGACAAATGCATGTGGCTTATTGAAAGAAGAATTAAGAAGATTAGATTCATTATTAATAAAAATAGCAGATGAAACAAAAGTGCCAGCAGGACAAGCATTAGCTGTTGATAGAGAAGCATTTTCTAAAAGAGTCACAGAAGAAATACAAAAAAACCCTTTAATAGAAATTATAAATGAAGAAGTTACAGATATAAATCAAATAGATGGAAAAATTATTATTGTTGCTACAGGACCACTAACTTCCGAAAGTTTAGCAAGACAGATACAAGAGTTAACAGGACAAGATAAACTATATTTTTATGATGCAGCAGCACCTATTGTATTAAAAGATAGTATTGATTTTAATATAGCCTTTTATGGAGATAGATATAGTCAAGAAAAGAAGAAAGAAGAAACAATTGAAGGATGGAAAGAAAGACTAGAAAAGCAGGAAGGACAAGAACAAAGTTATATAAATCTTCCAATGAATCAAGAAAAATACGAAACTTTTTGTAGCGAATTGATAAATGCAGAAGTAGTAACATTGCATGATTTTGAAAAAAGAGAAATATTTGAAGGATGTATGCCAATAGAAATAATGGCAAAAAGAGGATTAGATACATTGAGGTTTGGACCATTAAAGCCAGTAGGATTTGATGATCCAAGAACAGGGAAAAGACCATATGCAGTTGTACAACTAAGACAAGACGATAAACAAGCAACATTATATAATCTAGTGGGATTCCAAACAAATTTGAAATTTGGAGAACAAAAAAGAGTATTTAGTATGTTACCAGGATTACAAAATGCAGAATTTGTAAAATATGGTGTAATGCATAGAAACACATATATCAACTCAACAGAACTACTAGATGAAACCTACAGATTAAAAAAATCTACAAGACCAATATATTTTGCAGGTCAAATAACAGGAGTAGAAGGCTATGTAGAATCAATATCTTCTGGTATGGTAGCAGGTTTAAATGCAATACAAGATTTTAAAAATTGGACAGAAGAAGATGCTTTTGGAGATGGAGTAAAAAAACACGAAGAACATAAAATAGTATTTTCTGAAAACACAATGATAGGAAGTTTGGCTAAATATATATCAACCCCAAATACAAAATTTCAGCCTATGAATGCAAACTTCGGGATATTACCAGAACTTGAAGGAAAGAAAATAAAAGATAAAAAAGAAAGATATATGAAATTGGCAGAAAGAAGTTTGTTGAACTTTAGGGACGTATCAAACTGACCAAAATTTGCACAAAAGGGACAGACGTCTAAAAATGTCAATGAATGTAGGTTAAAATAGTAATCTTTAAAAAATCTATAGGACTTAAATTTTTCGAAGTTTAAAAATATTACAAATATTACAATTATATGACTTTTTTATTAAAAATATGACAAATTTACATAAATATATTGCAAAACTGGAAAATTTTTGGTATAATTGTAGATAGGTGATAATATCGGTAATCTTTTAAAGGATTAGAAAGGGGTAAAAAGATGAAAGATAAAATAAGTTTTTCAGATTTAAAAGCCAAATATGAGAAGAATGCTACAGAATTGGAAGAAATAGATAGACTTAATATTGATTATAAAAGTATTATAGATAATAAAAGGAAAACGGTTGAAAATTATGATAAAATGATTTCTTCTATAAATCCAGATAATCAGAAAGATTTTGAAATACAATCTAAAGATTATATGGAAAAAATTACAGCATTAGAAGAAGAAATAAGGCAAGATGAGGAAAAAGCTGGAAGAAAAGAAAAATTAGTAAAAGAAAACAAAAAAATAGTCGAAGATGCCAGAGAAAGAAAAGATTCTTTAGAAAGGCAAGTTTTAGAAGATTATGAAAAAAATAAAAAAGATGATCAAAAAAATATGTCAGAAGATGTAAAAAAAGCAAAATCAGAATTAGAAAATTTCAAATCTCAATTAGTTAAAATGGAAGAGGATGAAATTAATTTTCCTCATAAAGTAAAAGACACAAAATATAAGGAGTTTTTGAAAAATAAAATTGTTGAGAAAGATAAATTTATAAAAGAAAATGATAAGTCTTCTGCAGAAGAAATAAGAGATTTCTTATTAAATGAGATAAGAGAGGAATATTTAGCTTTTAAAAAGGGTATTTCAAAAGAATATATGCCAGAAGAAGCCAAAAATCCAAATCCTGTACTTGAAGCAGCCAAAAAGAAGAGAGAAGAAAATGGAACTCCTGTGGGTGGACCAGCAGGAAAAAAAGGATTACCACCATTGAAAAGTGGAACAAAGGTAATTGTAGGTCGTAAAGGTCAAATTTCATATGATGGTGAAAAATATAAGATTAGTAGTAAGACAATAAAAAAAGCTTTGAATATGACACCAACCGAAGTAATAAGCGTAATGAAAGATAATGGCTTAAAAATGAGTAAAGAATTAGAAGATGCAATAAGATTAGGTATAAAAAGCAATACATTAGATTCTACTGTTTTAGCTGGAATATGTGCAGCTAGAAAAATGCCAGAAGATACAAAAAAATTGTTATTAACACATTATTTAGAAGATGGGATAAAAGCGTCAAATAAGAAAGATACAAAAAATAGCTTAAATTTGACATACGATCAAAAAGATTTATCAAAGTCAAGTATTTTAAAAAGAATTTTTAGAAGAGAAGTTAATTCAGATGAAAAATATGAAATGATGAAAAAAGCTAGAGTAGGAGAAAGATATGGAATAGCAAAAACAGAAGGAGAATATGAACCTGATAAGAAATCAAGACTTATTAGCTTCTTGTCTAGAAACAAAATTCAAAAACTTCCAACAATGAAAGAAACTATAGAGGTTGCAGAATTATATAATGAAATGAGAGATAATGCTGCAAAAAAAGATGATAAAGATTTTAAAGAATCTTTGAAAGCAAAGACAAAAGGTTTTTCAGAAGCACAATTAACAGAATTGAAAGAATTAAAAGAATCACAAGAAAAACAAGAAGAACCAGAAAAATAAAATTATTTAGAAGGACTTAGAAATTAAAAAATCTAAGTCTTTTTTCTTGACTTATTTTACCAAAGATGATAAAATATAAACTGTTACAAAAAATGCGTGTATTTTGCATTTCCGTAGCAGTTTATTACTTTATGTAATATTATTTTAATAATAGGAGGTGAAATTTAAGTGCCAACAATTAATCAATTAGTAAGAAAAGGAAGACAAACAGGAGTAACAAAATCAAAATCTCCAGCTTTACAACATGGATGGAACTCAAAAAATAAGAGATTAACAAACAATAGAGCTCCACAAAAAAGAGGAGTTTGTACAGTTGTTAAAACAGTTACACCTAAAAAGCCAAACTCAGCTTTAAGAAAAGTAGCTAGGGTTAGACTATCAAATGGATATGAAGTTACATCTTATATCCCAGGTATAGGTCATAATTTGCAAGAACACAGTGTTGTTTTAATTAGAGGTGGTAGGGTAAAAGACCTTCCAGGTGTTAGATACCACATCATTAGAGGAACATTAGATACTGCAGGTGTTAAAGATAGAATGCAAGCACGTTCTAAGTATGGAGCAAAAAGACCAAAAAAATAGTTAAAACAAATTAAATCAGGCATCTTGCACATTTTCAATATTTTGATTATTCCTCGGCATACTTATGTATGGCCTCGTCATACTCAAAACATTAAAAATGTACAATATACCTAATTTACTTCGTTTAACAAAAAAATCTAAACAGGCATCTTGCAAGAAACAAAAAGGAAAATTAGTGCTTGTATATTCTTACTAAACTTAAGGTACTTAAATTTAGAATAGATTATTAAGCACTATGCGGGAAAGATTACTTTCCAGAGTAACTTTGATATTTTTTTAAATATCACAATTAGTAAATCTAATTAAGAAAAGGAGTGAAGAATAGTGCCAAGAAAAGGTTATATAGCAAAAAGAGATGTTTTACCAGATCCAATATATAATAGTAAAGTTGTAACTAAATTAGTTAATAACATTATGTTAGATGGTAAAAAGTCAGTTGCTCAAAAAATAGTTTATGAAGCATTTGATATCATAAAAGAAAAAGAAGGAAAAAATCCTTTAGAAGTTTTTGAAGCAGCTTTAGAAAATGTAATGCCAGTTCTTGAAGTTAAAGCAAGA
>CAJFJY010000062.1 GCA_904384205.1 uncultured Clostridia bacterium
AATAGAAAATGGAAAAGAAACAATAACACAAACAGGACATACAGCAGAGATGGATCCAGAGCCAGTAGTAAAAGTAGAATTAAACAGACATAATTTAGACAATATAGAAGTAAAATTCAGATATTCAATAAGAATAACAAATGAGGGAGAAATAGCAGGATATGCAAAAGAGATAACAGACTATGTACCAGAAGGATTAATGTTTGTAGCAGAAGATAATCCTGGATGGACAGATGAAGGAAACAATGTAATATCAACAAGATTACTAGAAAATACACTATTGCAACCAGGAGAAAGTGCAGAAGTAGAAGTCTTATTGACATGGATAAAAGGTGAAGACAATTTAGGATTAAAGACAAATGTAGCAGAAATATCAGAAGATGACAATGATAAAGGATATGATGATATAGATTCAACACCAGATAATAGGGAAGAAGGAGAAGATGATATAGATGATGCAGAAGTACTATTATCAATTTCAACAGGACAGGCAAGAATCTACATAGGATTAGGACTTACAGTACTAATCACATTAGGTGGAGGAGTTATATTAATTAAGAAATTTGTACTATAATCTAAAAAATGCTAAAAATGGACTTTATTAAAAGTCCATTTTTGCATGTAAAAAATCTTTACAATAAAAAATTGATATGGTATAATTTTTCTGATGAAAAATCATTTTAAAAAATTAACTTAAGAGTGAAAATTCCTTAAGAAAGGAAAGGTATAAAAATGAATCAAATATTATCAACAGGAATGCCTAATAATGGAAAAAATAAAAAAAACAAAAACAAAACAAAAAACAATTATCAAGGACCAGCAGATGTAAGGTCAGTAACTAAATTTTTTGTTGTTATTTTAATGTTTTTCGGTATATTTATGATAGGGACAGCATCATATGGGTTATATAGAAATAGCAATGAAGGAGTAATATCTGCAATACCAACAATAACAGTTGAAGAACAAGATGAAAGTACATTATTATTAACAGTAATAGGAGAAAACGATATAAGTCAAATTGTATATTATTGGAATGATGGAGAGCAAAACACTATAAATGGAAACAATAGAAAATACATTGAGCAAGAAATATCTATACCATCAGGGTCAAATATATTAAATATTGAAGTTACAGATATAAATGGTGGAAGAAACACATATAGTGAACAATATGAATTAGATAGTAATATAGAAATAGAAGCATCAAGCACAGGAAATATAACCATTAATTACGAAGGAGACACACAAATAGCATATATGACATACAGATGGGATGAAGAAGACGAGACAAGAGTAGAAATAAATAACACAAGCTTCTCACAAGAGATTACACCAAGAAGAGGATTACACACATTAACAGTTATTGTAGTAGATGTAAATAATAGAACAGAAACAAAAGTACAAGAAATACAAGGAGTAGTAGAACCAACAATAGAAATAACAACAAATGAAGACTTTACAAAATACTTAGTTACAGTAACTGATGAAATTGGATTATCAGAAGTAACAATAGTAATGAATGAAGATGAAAACCAAACAGTAACACAACAACTATCAGGAACAGAATTTAACTTCTCAATAGATATAGTTGAAAATAGTGATAATATAATGAATGTTACAGTAACAAATTCTAGTGGAATTCAAGCAACAAGAACTGTTAGATGTAGCAAATAGGATAGAAGGGTAAAATGGAAAATCAATTTTTTAGCATATTAACATATTTTATAATATATTCAATATTAGGGTGGATTTTAGAATCTGTTTTCAGAAGCATATGTGAAAGAAAATTGATTAATACCGGATTTTTAAAAGGACCATTTTGCCCTATTTATGGTGTTGGAGCCTTAATAATGATACTTCTACTAAGTAGATTTGAAAATAATATTATTCTATTATTTGTAATTTCATTTTTTACATTAACATTTTGGGAATATGTAGTAGGAATTTTTTTAGAAAAAGCTTTTAATACTAAATATTGGGATTATTCAGACCATAAATTTAATATACAAGGAAGGATATGTCTAAATAATTCAATCTATTGGGGAATACTTGGAGTCCTTTTTATAAAATATATTCATCCATTTATAAGTGGTAAAATAGACCTAATAATAGATAATGAATACTTTATGGTAGTAATATATTTAATCACAGCAATAATGTTAGTAGATGCAATAAACAGTGTAATTAAGGTTAAAAATATTAGTGGAACACTTGAAAAGATTGATAAATTAAATGAACAAATAAAAGAAAAATTGGAAGAAATAAAAAACATAGAAATAGAAGATGGAAAAGCAGCAATAAAGCTAAACTTGCAAAAAGTAGTTGATGATTTAGATAGAAGAAAAAATATTGTAATGAGGAGACTATATAAAAGAGTTAGAAGATTGAAAAAGGCTTTCCCAGCAATCAACTCTAAAGAAATTACTAAAATATTAAACGAAAAAATAGAAAAGATGAAAAAAAGCAAAAAAGAAGATAAAAACTAACAATAGCTATTCAATGGTAGAAAAAAATTATTCATAAAAACAGAGAAAATTAATTTTAATAGTATAAATATAAATTAGGAGGAAATAACATGGTACAAGAAATATATATAATAGATGATGATGACTCGTCAATATTAGTGTTTAGAGAATTATTTAAAAATGATACAGACTATAAATTTATAAGTGTAAAATCTGACCAAATAGATGTAGCATTAAAAAACATACCAGCAATCATCATAATAAATGAAGATGCAATTGAAGTAGATGTAGTAGATCTATGTAAAAAGATTCGAAATGATGATGATAATAGTATCACTCCTGTTATAGTAGTTTCTTCAGATGGAGATAAAGAACATAGAATTGATATTTTAAAAGAATCAATAGAATATTATATAAAAAAACCAGTAAACGAAAAATATTTATACTATACAGTAAAAAATCTAAACAGATTAATGAACATAAACCGTAGAATAAGCCCTTTAACAGGATTGCCAGGAAATGTACAGATACACGCAGAATTAAAAAAGAGACTATTAAACAAAGAAGATTTCTGTGTATTATATTTAGACTTAGATAACTTTAAAGCATATAATGATGTATATGGATTTTTAAAAGGAGACCAAATAATAACATTTACATCAGAAGTAATCTTAAATTGTGTCCATAAAAATTATGCAGAAGGAACATTTGTAGGACATATAGGAGGAGATGACTTTATAGCGATAGTGCCAGGAATAAATTGTGAAAAATTATGCCAAGATGTTATCACAAATTTTGATGAAAAAGTATTATCATTTTTCACACCAGAAGACGTGCAAAAAGGGTATATAGAAGTAGAAAATAGGAAAGGAATTATAGAACAATTTCCATTAACATCAATATCAATAGGAGTAGTTGTTGTAGAACCTAATAGATTCTACAATATCCTAGAAATAGGAGAAGTGGGAGCTCAAGTAAAACATGCAGCAAAATCGGTTGTAGGAAGCAGTTATGCAATAGATAAAAGAATGCCAAAATAATTGCCAAAGGGGACGGGGCAAAATGACAACTTTGTTTTATATTTTAAAAGAATTGCAGATGTAAAAGTTTGCAATTTTTTAAATTTCTGTTGAAAGTAAAAAGCCATGATGATAAAAGAGCAATGAGTTTAGAAGAAATAGATAATCACGAATGGACACATAGCAAATTAAGCGAGAATTCTAAAAACTTTATTAGCCAATTCAAAATATCAAACATAATAGAAATTGAAGAGAAGAAAATATACATTGTCCATTATCCAAATAATGAAGATGGAATATATAAAAAACATATTAAGAATCCTACAATCAAGCAAAACCAAGAAATGTTTAGTGGAATAAATGCAGATATATTCATATATGGACATACACATACAATAAGTATTAATAATAAAAACAATAAATGATATATAAATTCAGGCTCTTTAGGATGTCCAGCAAAAAGTAATATAGCAAATGCAGGAATATTAGAAATAAATAAGAATGAGGTATGTTACGAACAATTAAAAATAGAATATAATGTTAATGAGGTTATACAAGAAATAGAAAAATTAAAATTTCCATTTTATGAAGGAATATTAAAAATTTTCTATGGAAAGGAATAAAATAGCAGTAATAAAAAATTGAGATTAATAATATATTATAGAAGAGTTACCAAAATAACAAAATTATTAATCTCAATTTTTTTATTGGAGGAAATGTTAATGGTCATTTTAAACAGAAAAAGACTAAGTCTAATAATAATAGTCACAATCCTTGGAGTCTTTACATTTGAATATCAACTAGCAAAAACAGAAAGAGAGACAATGTATGTAACTAGCACACCTGTGTCAGGAAAAGTAATAATTTTAGACGCAGGACATGGGACACCAGACGAAGGAGCAGAAAGTAACAATGGAACAACAGAGGCACAAATTAATTTAAAAATAACATTAAAAGTACAAAATCTATTAGAACAAAGTGGATGCACAGTAATATTAACAAGATCTGATGATAATGGAATATATGACCTAGATAAAGACACATTAAGAGAAAAGAAAGTATCAGACATAAAAAACAGAGTAAAAATCGGAAACGAATCATCTGCAGACATATTTGTATCAATACACTTAAACAAAATATCAGAATCACAATATTACGGATGGCAATGCTTCTACAAAAATAATGATGAAAAAAGCAAAAATCTTGCAAACAATTTGCAAAATAGTTTGAACGAATCAATTGATAAAATTAATAATAGAGTAGCATTACCAATACAGAAAATATACATAGTAGAACACGTAGAAATTCCAATATCAATTGTAGAATGTGGTTTTTTATCTAACCCAGAAGAAGAGGAGCAATTACAAAGCGATGAATATCAAGATAGATTGGCTTGGGGGATATATAATGGAATAACAAATTATTTTTACAATTTAGAAAGTAATTAATAAAAATTAATATTGCAATGATTTCATATAAATGATAAAATTGTGAAAAAACGAGGGAGTAAAAACTACACATATGAAAAATAAAAGCGATGAATATAGTGATTTCGAGAGATTCAAAAGAAATGCAAAAGCAGAAGACAATTACTTTTTAACTATGATATATGAAGACAACATAGCAACAATAAATCTTTCAGAATACAGAAAAAATTTTTTTACATTTGGAAGAGACGAAGATAATGACATTGTTATTAATTCAGAGAATATTGATTATGAGCAAGGGTATTTTGAATTAACAGAATATGGTGTTTTAGCTGTTAATACTAGTAAAGAATATGCTATGATTAGTAATAATAATAAACCATTTGATGATATTTATTTATCAGAAGGTGGATTTATAAGAATTGTTGGACAGGACTTATCAGATATGTCTCATAGTATTTTATTTATTCTTTTTAGACGAGCCAACAAGTGGATTGGATCCTGATACAGAAAGAAGCATCATGAAAACATTACAAAAGATGTCTAAAATGGGAAAAACAATTATTCTTGTTACTCATAATACATTAAATTTGCATTTATGTGATAAAGTAGCTTTTTTTGGAAAAGATGGGCATCTATGTTTTTATGGAAAACCACAGGAAGCATTAGATTTTTTTGGTGTAGATGATTTTGTAGATATTTATACTTTATTAAATGAAAATATGGAAGAATGGTATGAAAAATTTACAGCAATATATGGGAAAGAAACGGTTGAACAAGTAAAAATAGAAAAAAGAAACAAAGTTCTACATAAGAAAAAATCTTTTATAAAACAATTACTTACATTGATTAGAAGATATATAAAATTGATATCTAATGATATTCAACAACTTATTTTACTATTTGCACAAGCTCCAATTGTAGCTGTACTATTAGCAGTTGTTTCTAATGAAAATTTGTATACTAATTATGATGATACAAAAGCAATTTTATTTTCATTAGGATGTGCATCTATTTGGTTAGGATTGATGAATTCTGTTCAAGAAATTTGTAAAGAAAAAGTTATTTTACAAAAAGAACATATGTCAGACTTAAAATTACCTACCTATTTGTTATCAAAATTTATAGTGCAAGGGATACTTGCTTTTATACAAGCAACTATAATGGTGTTTATTTTCCAGAAGATTGTTGGTAGCTCTTCTTATAGTATTTTGATAGATTCTTATTGGGACATCCAAATTATATGCTTCTTATCTATATTATCTTCTGCTGCACTGGGACTATGTGTTTCTGCAATTGTAAAGAACTCAAATATAGCAATGTCTATAATTCCTTTAATTTTGGTTCCTCAGCTATTATTTTCTGGAATGCTATTTAAATTAGAAGGAGCTGCAGATTTTATATCTAACTTTATATTATGTAGATGGACAGTAGAAGGATTAGGAACAAGTGCAAATTTAAATGAATTAACACATATTGTACAAACTATAAATCCATTAGCAGAAATAGAACCAGAAGCTTATTTTACATTTACGGCAGAACATATGATACATGTTATTTTAGTAATTATATTAATGACGGCTGTTTTAATGCTTTTAAGTTATATAGCATTAAGGAAAAATATAAATAAAAATATGTAAAACCAAATAAAAAACCATTTTATGGTTTTTTATTTGGTTTTTATAGAAAAAAAGAGAAGAATTATTCATAGAAATTATATCTATTGAATATAGTTAAATGTGGGAGTCAGGTGATAATATGTTTTTTGTTGTAAATAAAGATAAGTTAATAACATATATAGTATCAATAGTGATGGTAGTCTTACTATTTACTTTTGTTACAAGCATAAAAAGTGGAAATGAAGAAACAATTCTAACATCTTCAAGTAACAGTAGATTATTACCAATATATAAAGTTAAAACAGAAAATAAGAACATATCTTTAACAATGAATTGTGCATGGTAACAATTACTTTTATGATAGAAATTAGAAACAAGTTATTTTAGGATTTTGGAATGGATTACTAATTTAAATTAGTAGTCTTTTTTTATTGAAATTGTGAGTGCATAATTTCAAAAAGAAATGAGGTGAATATTGAAGTATATAAATATAAATCAAAAACTTAATTTTAAGTTTTGTCAAGTACCAAGAAAAATTTTATACACAGAGCCATATAAATCGATTTTGTGCCCTTTATCGCAGTTAGCATATATTTTTATACTAGATAGATTAAATTTATCAAGGATGAACAACAAAGTCGATGAATATGGAAATATATATCTTTTTATGACAAGAAAAGAAATGGGAGAAAATTTAAAAGTAAGTAGTAAAACAGTAATAAAAATATTTAAAGAATTAGAA
>CAJFJY010000063.1 GCA_904384205.1 uncultured Clostridia bacterium
ACCACAATTCTATTTCAGAACAACAGACGTTACAGGTGTTATCGAATTACCTGCTGGAACAGAAATGGTTATGCCAGGAGATAACGTATCAATGACAATTGAATTAATTACACCTATCGCTATCGAAAAAGGATTAAGATTCGCTATTCGTGAAGGTGGTAGAACAGTTGGTTCAGGAGTTGTAGCTGATATATTAGCTTAATTGAATAAAAATATATAAGATTACCAAGAGAGTACTTTTGGTAGTCTTTTCTTTTACGTTTCTTACTAAACCTTAAATTAATGTAATAAATATTAAAGAAAAGATAAAATATTCAAGAAAGCCCGCTATTGTTCTGTGCTTATAATCAAATACACCAATTTTTTAAAAAATATTTGCAATATACTTGTAATTTTCCAAAAAGAATAATAAAATATACATATTAGTAATAAAATTAGATAAATAATGGAAAACAAAAAAAGTTAAAAATATTAAATTAAAATTTCAACTAAAAATAGAACATTACGAAAGGAATGATAGCAAAAGTGAAAATTATACTAGATGCAATGGGTGGAGACAATGCCCCAGATGCAAATATAAAAGGAGCAGTAAATGCAATAAATAAAGTAAAGGCAGAAGTAGTTTTGGTAGGAAAGGAAGAAGTTATAAGGGGAAAAATAAAAGAATTTTATGGGAAAGAAATAGAAGAAATATCAGCTAGGTTAAAAATAAAGAATGCAACAGAAACAATAGAAATGGAAGATGTGCCAACAATGGCAATAAAACATAAAAAAGACTCTTCTATGGTAGTAGGATTTAGAATGTTAAAAGAAGATAAAGGAGATGTATTCATATCAGCTGGGAATTCTGGAGCATTACTTACAGGAGCAACATTAATAGTTGGAAGAATAAAAGGGATAGATAGACCAGCATTAGCTGGAATATTACCTGCATATCATAGTCAATTATTATTAATCGATGCAGGTTCTAACACAAATTGTAAGCCTATAAATTTACTTCAATTTGCACAAATGTCTAGTATTTATTTAAGAAATACATTTGGAATTGAGCATCCTGCAATTGGTTTATTAAATATAGGTACAGAAGAAACAAAGGGAAATGATTTAGTAAGAGAAAGTTATCAATTGCTTAAAGAAAAATCAAAAGAATTAGATATAAACTTTGTAGGAAATGTAGAAGGTAGAGATGCTTTTTCAGGTAAAATAGATGCAATTGTAACAGATGGATTTACTGGAAATGTATTTTTAAAAACAACAGAAGGTCTAGGTAAGTTTGTAAAAATTTCAATGAAAGAAAGCTTTATGAAAAATATTTTATCAAAAATTTTGGCAATACCATCACTTCCAGCAATAAAGAGATTTAGCAAAATGATGGATTACAAATCATATGGAGGAGCATTATTTTTAGGTGTAAAGAAACCAGTAGTTAAAGCTCATGGAAGCAGTGATGAACTATTATTTGAGTATACTATCAAACAAGCTGAAAAATTTGTTGAAAATAAAGCTGTAGACAAAATGATAGAGGAATTTCAAAAAGAGCAAAAACAGCATGATTAGTCTTCTCATACTGACTTAACTGTATAAAAAATAAAATATTTTATAAAATTACTTGACAAAACTATAAACATATAATATAAAGGTACTATGAATAAGAAATGATAAAAAACACATCATTTGAAACTTGAGAGGAGGTTGAATTCAATCATGAGTTCAGAAGAAATTTTTGAAAAAGTAAAAGGAATAATTGTTGAACAATTAGGTGTAGCAGATACTGCTGTTACAATGGAAGCATCTTTCATTGATGATCTTGGAGCTGATTCATTAGATATAGTAGAATTAGTAATGGCTATAGAAGAAGAATTTGATATCGAAATCCCAGATAGTGATGCAGAAAAAGTTGTAACAGTTGGAGATGTTGTTGATTATATAAAAGAAAATGTATAAAAAATTATCAAAAAAAATCCAGTAATCTGGATTTTTTTTGAAAAATCATACTATATTTTTTATAAAATTACAAAAATTTTTTAAGAAATATGTTATATAATATGTAATATTTTTCTTGTTTATATTGCCTTTTAGTATAATATTTACAGAATCTAATAGTTCATTTTCTAAATATATATTAATACAACCTAATTTGGAAGAATCTTTTAATGGGGCCTCAAATGTAAATGGGCAATCAATTTCTATTTTTAAGGAATTAATTAAGTCATTTTCTATCGGAATAGTATTCTTTTTTAAAGATTCATATGTAATATCTAGTGAATTATAAATTCCTTTATTTATACTTATATTATTCAAATTTGTATTTTTCCAATTATTAAATTCTTCTGCAATTAAGTTATTAATATTTATTTGCTTAAAATGCTTAAAAGTATATTCTATTAAATTTATACTATCTTTAGTTCTAAAATTTTTAGTATCAGCACCTAAGACTACACAGATAATATCTAAATCATTTCTTTTACAAGCTGTTACCAAGCATCTATTTGCACCATTTGTAAAGCCTGTTTTTATTCCATATACTCCATTTAAATTACCGTAATAATTCATTTGTATTTGAAATGTTTTTAGGATATCCATTTATACTAATGGTACAATTTTTAGTTCCAACAATTTTGGAAAATGTTTCATTTTTTAAAGCATAGTTGGAAAGAATGGCTAGTTCATATGCAGTTGTATAATGATTATCCGAATCTAAACCATGAGGAGTTTCAAAATGAGTATTATCTAGGTGTAGTTCTGTTGCTTTTCTATTCATTAACTCTGCAAAACCTTCAATACTTCCTCCTGCATGTTCTGCCAAAGCTACAGCTGCATCATTTCCTGAACAAAGCATTAACCCATAAAGTAAATCTCTGATTGTTATTTTGTCACCAGTTTTTAGACCTAATCTGGAGCCTCCTGTACCGGCAGCTTTTTTTGAAATTTCAATTGTTTCATCTAAATTACAATTTTCTATTATAACGGTTGCAGTCATTATTTTTGTTGTAGACGCCATTTTTCTTTTTTGAGTTTCATTTTTTCCAATGAGTATTCGTTCAGAGTTTCTATCTATTACTACATAGGATCTAGAATTTATTGAGGATAAATCATTGGAAATGTTTGCAGATACATTTATAGACGAATTATCTATAGTTTCTGTATCTAAATCATCTGCAAATATGTAGGTGCTACATACTTGTAAAAATATGAAGACAAAACAAAAAATAAAAATACTTTTATATAAAATCTTTTTCATGATATATAACCTCTTTATAAATATATTTAAAATATATGAAAATATGAGTTATAAAATTATCAAAAAAAACTTAGGGAATATTAGTTTTTTGCGGAAAATGTTGAAATTGTTACAAAAATGTAATATAATTATATTGTGATTGTAATATTTTACTATATACTTTTTTCTTATATTTCCGTAGGAGATTATTTAATGAAAAATTATAATTTTTATATTGGAAATTTTAGCTATTGACTAACTTTGAAAATATAGTAAAATGTATATTAGTATTAATATGTAAGGAGAAGATAAAATGAAAGTAAAGAAATCTATTTTAGCAATAATAACAGTTTTATTTGGATTAATTATTTTTGGAATGCAAAATACCTCAGAGGCATCTACACCAGTTAATCCACCTATATATATGGGTGTTCAGGAATATAGAACAGATACAGATCCTGCAAATATGGCATATGGTATAGGTAATCCAGATAGAAATGGTTCAGATGACTCATCAATGGTAGGAAAGAAAATATGGGATTTAGTAGAATATGCAAGTGCAGGTTCACCAACATTTGATAATTCAAAAAATTATTATTGTGTTAAAGCAGATGTAGGTTTTAGAAATATAAATGATAGAGCTACATATAATCTTTCATACGATTTAGTAAATGAAAAAAGTGAAATACAAAGTAGTTCTAATACATACATAAAAGATATGGTTAATGACGATGATATTTATTATGGATTATTAGCATTAGTTGATATGTTATATTTACCAGGAGTATCAGAGACATCTGAAAAAACAGAATTAATAAATGCAGCATTAACAGCAGCAGGAATACCAACAGATAGATATACTGTAGAGATAACAGATACAGATATAGAAGCAATACAACAGGCAGCAGTATGGTATTTTACAGAGCAAAATGATGAATTGTTTGCAACAATATATAACCAATTAGGATATCAAAATACAAGCTGGTTCACATATAAATTACAATCAATGAGTGAATATAAATCATTTAGTGATTATAACCTAACAGAAAGTACAAGAGATGGAGAACAAAGACAACTACAAGCAGTATACATATATAATTATTTGATAAATACAGCAAAAACAAATGCAATAGAATATAAAAATGGAACAATGAAACCACAATCAGATATAACATTATATATAAATTCTGAAGATATGGAACAACAACCAGTTATCATAATAGATAGAATACCAAAAGAATTTGATTTAAGTTTAAGAAAATATATAACAGAAGTAGATGGACAAGAAGTAGCAAATACAAGAGTGCCAAACATAGATACAACACCATTAGCAAATGAAACAGATACAACAGCAGAGTATAATCATAGAAAAGATCCAGTAAGAGTTACAACAGGAACAATTGTAACATATAACATAACAGTATATAATGAAGGCAGAATAGACGGATATGTAAATGAAATAAAAGACCAATTACCAGAAGGTTTAAGATATGTATCAATAACACCAGATGCAAATTACACAGCAAGTTATGATGAAACCCAAAATGTAGTAACAATAAGAAGAAATGATGATGCAGTTGCAAGTGCAGAAGACGGATTATTAAGTGCATATGATGGCGGAGATACATTAGATTCAATAACATTTGGAATACAATGTGAAGTAACATCAGTTACAAGCAATGATATATTAACAAATGTAGCATATATAACAGAAGAGCAGACAGCAGATGGAACAATTATAGAACAAGGAATAGAAGACAGAGATTCAGAACCATCAGTAACACCAGATGTAAACCAAAATAATATGGATGATTATAGAGGAAACAATGAAAATCCAACAGACTTAGCAAATCCTGATTATTTTTATAAAGGTGAACAAGATGATGATGACTTCGAAAAATTAATTGTAGAAGTTAGTGAATTTGATTTAAAATTAATCAAAAAGATAGACGAAATTAATGGAGAAGAAGTAGAAGAAAGATTAGAAAATGTTGATGTAACAAATCTAGCAAATGGAACAGCAACTACAGCGGATTATCAAATGAATAAAGATCCTTTATTAGTTCAAAATGGTGATATAGTAAAATATACATTAAGAGTATATAATGAAGGAGAAATTGATGGATATGCTTCAGAAATAACAGAAGACGTACCAGCAGGATTAGAATTTTTATGGTCAGAACAAACAGATACTGAATTAGAAGCAGATACAACATTAACAGAATTAGAAAAAGAAGCAATTAAATATAATCAAGGAATATGGAACATTGAAACAATGAATACTGAAACTGGAAGAATAGAAATGATTTCAACTGATTATTTAGCAAAAGGACAAGGTGCAGAATTAATAAATGAAGGTGCAAACTTGATAAAAGCTTTTGATTCATCAAAAGGTTATGTTGATACAGCAACAGATAAAAATCCAGATTATAAAGAAATTTCTGTATATATGAAAGTAATTTCAGAAAATGGAAGTGGTGAAATAATTAGAAACGAAGCTGCAATTACAGGAGATACAGATGCAAATGGAGAAGAAGTAGATGACAGAGACTCAAGTACTGATAATTGGGTAAAATATGAAGATGATGAAGATTATGATAATGTTAAATTAAAAATATTCGATTTAGCATTAAGAAAATTCATAACAGGTGTAAATGATGAAGATGTTACAACAAGAGTACCAGAAGTAAGTTATGATGCAGAATCAAATGAGATAAGTTATGAACATGATAAAACACCTATACAAGTTGCAACAAATGATGTAGTAACCTATACAATCAGAATATTTAATGAAGGTGAAACAGCAGGATATGCAGAAGAAGTAGCAGATGATATACCAGACGGATTAGAATTTTTACCTGATAATGAAATAAATAAGCAATATAGATGGACAATGTATGATGCAGAAGGAAATGTAACAGAAAATGTATCAGAAGCAGTAAGAGTTGTTACAGATTATTTATCAAAGGCAAATGGAGAAACCATGATGGAAGAAGATTCATCAACAGAAAATCCAAATTTATTACAAGCATTTGATAAAGAACAAGCAATATCAGAAACAAATCCTGATTATAGAGATGTACAAATAGCATTTAGAGTAATTGAGCCAACAACATCAGATAGAATCATTACAAACTCAGCACAAATAGAAGAAGATGCAAACGAAAATGGTGAGCCAGTCGATGATATAGACTCAACACCAGGAGAATGGAATGACGGAGAAGATGATCAAGATCAAGAACACTTAGAATTAACATATTTTGATTTAGCCTTAAGAAAATTCATAACAGGAGTAAATGATGAAGCAGTAACAACAAGAGTTCCAGAAGTGAGTTATGATGCAGAATCAGATAAGATAAATTATGAACATGATAAAACACCTGTAGAAGTTACAACAAATGATATAGTTACATACACAATAAGAATATTTAATGAAGGTGAAACTGCAGGATATGCAGAAGAAGTAGCAGATGATATACCAGAAGGACTAGAATTTTTACCAGATAATGAAACAAACCAAAAATATAGATGGGTAATGTATGATGCAGAAGGAAATGTAACAGAAGATGTATCACAAGCAGAAAGAGTAGTAACAGATTACTTATCAATGGCAAATGGAGAAAGTATGATGGAAGAAGATGATACTTTAACAGAAAATCCAAATCTATTACAACCATTTGATAAAGAATCAGAGATATCAGAAACAAACCCAGATTATAGAGATGTACAAATAGCATTTAGAGTAATTGAACCAGCAACATCTGATAAAATATTAACAAACTCAGCACAGATAGAAGAAGATGCAGATGAAAATGGAAATCCAGTCGATGATATAGATTCAACACCAGGA
>CAJFJY010000064.1 GCA_904384205.1 uncultured Clostridia bacterium
TTAAATTTGCTTGCAAGGGTTGTTTATGCAGAAGCAAGAGGAGAACCATATGAAGGGCAAGTAGCAGTAGCTGCAGTAACATTAAATAGAGTAAAAAGCAGTTCTTTTCCAAATACATTAGCAGGAGTAGTATACCAATCAGGGGCATATGATGCAGTAGCAGATGGGCAAATAAATTTAACACCAAATTCAACAGCAAAAAAAGCAGCACAAGATGCAATGAATGGATGGGATCCAAGTTATGGAGCTTTATATTATTTTAATCCAGCAACAGCGACAAATAAATGGATATGGTCAAGACCAATGACAGTTACAATTGGAAAACATAGATTTTGCAAATAGGGATTTAGGGACGGTCCTTGGAATCCCTCCTATTTTTTTGATGTTTTTGCCTGTCCCAAAAAACAGCAAGAAAACAGTAAAATAATAATAGATTTTTCGAATCTATTGTGATAAAATAAGAAAAAATAAAAAAGGAGAAAAACAATGTCAGATTTTGTACATTTACATATACATAGTGAATTCAGTTTATTAGATGGAGCAAATAGAATAAAAGACCTGCCAGTAAGAGCAAAAGAATTAGGAATGAAAGCAATGGCAATAACAGACCATGGGGTAATGTATGGAGCAATAGACTTTTATAAAGCCTGTAAGAAAGAAGGAATAAAGCCAATAATAGGATGCGAAGTATATGTAGCACCACGAACAAGGTTTGATAAAGAGCCAAATATAGATAATCATTACTATCATTTGATATTACTTGCAAAAAATAATCAAGGATATAAAAACTTAAGTAAATTAGTTTCTTTAGGGTTTGTAGAAGGATATTATTATAAACCACGTATAGATTTAGAAATACTAGAAAAATATAGTGAAGGGCTAATTTGCTTAAGTGCTTGTTTAGCAGGAGCAGTTAACCAAGCACTTTTAAATGGACAGGAAGAAAAAGCAGAAGAAGTGGCATTATGGCATAAAAAAGTATTTGGAGAAGATTATTACATAGAAATACCAAACAATGGAATTCCAGAACAAGTTTTAGCAAACCAAAAATTGGTAAAACTTGCAAGAAAGTTAGATATTCCACTTGTTGCAACAAATGATGCACATTATCTAAAAAAAGAAGATGCATATAATCATGAAGTTTTGTTGTGTATTCAAACTGGTAAAAAAATGAGTGATCCAGATAGAATGAGGTTTGATACAGATGAGTTATATGTCAAATCACCAGAAGAAATGTCAGAATATTTTAAAGCATTTCCAGATGCCATCGAAAATACAGTCAAAATAGCAGAGAAATGTAATGTGGAATTTGAATTTGGACATACAATATTGCCTAATTATGATGTACCAGCAGAATATCCAACACACTACGACTTTTTCAAAAAATTATGTGATGATGGAATCAAAAAGAGATATGGAGAAAATCCATCAAAAGAAATACTAGATAGAGCAGAATATGAGATAAGTGTTATAAAAAAGATGGGATATGTTGACTATTTCCTAATAGTTTGGGACTTCATACATTATGCAAAATCACAAGGAATTCCAGTAGGACCTGGTCGTGGTTCAGGTGCAGGTTCAATAATTGCGTATGCAATGGAAATAACAGATATAGATCCAATGAAATATGGTTTATTGTTTGAAAGATTTTTAAATCCAGAAAGAATAAGTATGCCAGATTTTGATGTTGACTTTTGTTATGAAAGAAGACAAGAAGTAATAGACTATGTTTCTAGAAAATATGGACATGACCATGTTTCACAGATCATAACATTTGGAACAATGTCAGCTAGAATGGTTATAAGAGATGTAGCAAGAGTTTTAGAGATGCCATATGCAGAAGCAGATAGCTTAGCTAAAATGATACCAAATGAATTACATATAACAATAAAAAAAGCGTTAGAACAAAATAAAGAATTAAACGATAAATATGAAAATGACCCTAATATAAAAAATCTATTAGATATTGCAATGGGATTAGAAGGGATGCCAAGACAAGCATCAACACATGCATGTGGAATAGTTATAACAAAAGAGCCAGTTGATACATATGTACCATTATATGTCAGAGATGGACAAATTTCGACACAATATATAATGACAACATTAGAAGAATTAGGATTATTAAAAATGGACTTTTTAGGATTAAGAACATTAACAGTAATCCAAGACACAATAGATTTAGTAAAACAGAATAGAGGAATAGATGTAGAATTTGACAAAGAAATGTCAGACCCAAAAGTATATAAATTATGGCAAGAAGGAAAATCATGTGGAATATTCCAATTTGAATCACAAGGTATGACAAACTTTATGAAAGAATTAAAGCCAGACTGTTTAGAAGATTTAATTGCAGGAGTTTCATTATATAGACCTGGACCAATGGATCAAATACCAAGATATATAAAAGGAAAACAAAATCCAGGGCATAATGAATATACACATCCAAGTTTGGAGCCAATCCTAAATGTTACATATGGATGTATGGTATATCAAGAACAAGTTATGCAAATAGTAAGGGACTTAGCAGGATATTCACTAGGAAGAGCCGACTTAGTAAGACGTGCTATGGGAAAGAAAAAACTAGACGTAATGGCAAAAGAAAGAGAAGTCTTTATAAATGGTCAAGTTGATGAAAATGGAAATGTAGTTGTACCAGGGTGTGTAAGAAATGGAATAGACAAAGAATCAGCAAATAAAATATTTGATGAAATGGCAGAATTTGCAAAATACGCATTTAATAAGTCACACGCAGCGTGTTATGCAGTTGTAGCATATAGAACAGCATACTTAAAAGCATATTACCCGGCAGAATTTATGGCTGCAACATTAAACAGCTTTTTAGGAAATCTAGACAAAATACCACAATATATAGATGAATGTAAAAATTTAGGAATAGAAATATTAAGACCAGATATAAACAGAAGTAGCACAAAATTCACAGTTGAAGATGGTAAAATCCGTTTTGGATTAGGAAGTATAAAAAATGTAGGAATAGCACCAGTAGATGCAATTGTAAATGAAAGAAAAGAAAATGGAGACTATAAAAGTTTTGTTGATTTTTGCGAAAGAATAGCAGATGAAACAGTAAACAAAAAATGTGTCGAAAGTTTAATAAAAGCAGGAGTATTTACAGAGTTTCCTCAAACAAGAGCAACATTACTTGCATCTTTTGAAAATATAATAGATACAATACAAAGTTATAATAAAAAAGGATTTGATGGTCAGGTATCAATGTTTGATTTAGGCACACAAGAACAAAAAGAAGATATGCAAGAAAAGAAATATACTTTTGAAGAACATGAAGAAATGAGCAGTAAGGATTTGCTATCAATGGAAAAAGAAATGCTTGGAATTTACATATCTGGACATCCACTAGAAAAATATAGAGAACTAATAGAAAAGGAAACTACCATAAATTCAATAGATTTAAGACAAATTGAAGAACAATCATATACAAATATTGAAACAGAAAATATCACAGAAAAAAGTAAATTTAAAGATGGACAAAGAGTAAAATATGCAGGAATAATTACATCAATTAAAAAGAAATATACTAAAAACAATAAAATAATGGCATTTGTAACAGTAGAAGATTTGTATGGAACAGCAGAATTTATAGTATTTGAAAGTACATATATGAATTGTAAAAGTTCATTAGTAGAGGAAAACATAGTAATTATAGATGGAAGATTAAGTATAAGAGAAGATGATACACCAACAATAATTGCAAGTGAAATAAAAGAGTTCACAGAGAAGAAACAATCAGTGTTAGTTTTAAATATAACTGACAGTAGCGAGAATGAAAAAGATAAGCTAAGAGGAGCTATTAGATATTTTTCAGGAGATAGAAATAATATAAATGTATATGTTGAAATTAATGGAGAAAAGAAATCATGTGGACAAATATATCTAACAAATGATATATTAGAAATGTTTAAAGAAATAATAGGGCAAGACAAAGTAAAAATAGATAATTAAATTTAGAAAGAAGAAAAATGCAATGTTTTCTTCTTTTTTAATTTTTTTTAACTATTTAATTTCATATTAATAAAAATTATATAAAATTATAATAAAATTAGAAAATTTTTCTAATTAATTAAGAAAAAATAAAAAAATTTTAAAAAAATGAAACCATTTTGCCTGTTTTTATACACTTATATATAGAGGAGAGAATTCAAAGTAATATATACAGATATAAAAGGAGATAAAAATGAATCAGAAAATATCAAAAGCAAAAAAAGGCGATGAAGAGGCATTTCGCCAAATTATAAGTCACATAAGAAATGATTTATATAAATTAGCTTATTCATATTTAAAAAATGAAGAAGATGCAAAAGATATTTTACAAGATGCAGCTATAGATATTTATACTTCAATAAAGAATCTTAAAGACGAAAAAGCTTTTAAAAAATGGGCAGAACAAATTGTTGTAAACAAATGTAAAAATTTTTTCAATAGAAAAGAAAAAAACGAAATACCTACAGATTTTAACAGTATGGAAAGATTTGTCGAAGTTGTAAGTAATATTTTGGAAACAGAAAATAATTTAGATTTTAATTTACTTATAAGTAAATTAGATGAGGAAGAAAGGATGGTGATAATACTATATTATAGTGACAAGTACAAAATCAAAGAAATTAGTAGGATTCTTAGAATGAATGAAAATACGGTAAAGATAAAATTGCATAGAGCACGAAAGAAGATAGAGAAAATGAAGAAAGGGGGAGATCTTATTGGATCAACTGGATAGATATATAGAAAACATTGTTAGTCAAAAGATTTCAGAACCTGAAAATTTGGACAAAATAATAATGGATGCTATATCTTTTGCAAAGTGTAAGAAAAAGAAGAAAGAAAATAAAATAAGAAAAATAATTTTAACTTTACTAATAGCTATTTTTTTTCTAAGTGGAGTAGGTATAGCAGGTTATATTACTTATGAAAGAATCTGGAAAAATTCAGAGAAGTATACATATGAAGAAATTCAAGAATCCTCAGCAGATACAAAAAATACTTATAACACAAACATAAGCAAAACAAAATATTAGTCAAATATTAAATATAAATAAATTTTAAAAACTAGGCATTGCTATAAAATATGTGATATAATATGAATGGATTTAACTAATAAAATTGTCAAATATATAATAAAGAAAGGAGAAAGGATATATTAAATATATCACAAAAAAATTAGATGGAAAATATAGCAATAGGTATTTTAATACCATTTTTAGGCACAATACTAGGTTCAGCAATGGTATTTTTAATGAAAGACAAAATAAATTCAAGAGTAGAAAAATTTCTATTAGGATTTGCATCAGGAGTAATGATGGCAGCATCAGTATGGTCTTTAATGATACCGTCAATAGATATGGCACAAGAAGAGCATATGATAAAATGGTTACCAGCAGCAGTAGGTTTTTCACTAGGTATAATATTTTTGCTAGTTATAGATAGCATAACACCACATTTACATTTGAAATCAAAAAAACCAGAAGGATTAAAAGCAAAATTAAAAAATTCTACAATGATGGTTTTAGCAGTAACCATTCATAATATCCCAGAAGGAATGTCAGTAGGAGTTGTGTTTGCAGGAATATTATCTCAAAATATTTCAATTTCGCTTGCTGGAGCATTTGCATTATCAATAGGAATTGCAATACAAAACTTTCCAGAAGGAGCAATAATTTCGATGCCATTAAAAGGGGAAGGATTGTCAAAAGGAAAATCATTTCTATATGGTGCATTATCTGGAATTGTAGAACCAATAGCAGCAATAATCACTATATTAATTGCAAGTGTAATTGAGCCAATATTACCATATTTATTATCATTTGCAGCAGGAGCTATGATATATGTAGTGGTAGAAGAACTAATCCCAGAACTACAAGAAGGGGAACATTCAAATATAGGGACAATTGGAGTTGCAATAGGTTTTGTTATAATGATGATATTAGATGTAGCTTTAGGTTAAAAAATATAGAATATTAATTCAAAACTTACAAAAATGTAATATTAATGTAAGAAAAATCGATTGTATAAAGTGAACTCTTTTCGTATAATAAGATTAACAAAAATACGGAAGGAGTTGTTTTTATGAGCAACATATTAGAGGTAAAAAATATTGAAAAATACTATGGAAATAAATCAAATTTAACAAAAGCCATAGATAATATCAGCTTTAGTGTAAAAAAAGGAGAATTTGTAGGAATAATGGGAGCATCAGGCTCTGGTAAAACCACATTACTAAATTGTATATCAACAATAGATAGAGTAACAGCAGGAGATATTATAATAAACAATCAAAATATCACAAAACTAAAAGGAAATCAGATAAACAAATTCAGAAGAGAAGAATTAGGATTCATATTCCAAGACTTCAACTTATTAGATACATTAACAGCATATGAAAATATAGCATTAGCACTAACAATCCAAAAAGTAAATGTTAATGAAATTGATAAAAGAGTAAAAGAAGTAGCTCAAAAACTTGATATTACAGAAATATTGAAAAAATATCCATATCAAATATCAGGAGGGCAAAAGCAAAGAGTAGCTATCTGCCGAGCAATAATTACAAATCCACAGTTAGTACTTGCAGATGAGCCAACAGGAGCACTAGATTCAAAATCAGCAAGGCAAGTGCTAGAAAGCTTTGAGACTTTAAATCAAACATTAAATGCAACAATACTAATGGTAACACACGATTCATTTACAGCAAGTTATGCAAATAGGATTTTATTTATAAAAGATGGAAAAATATTTAATGAACTTGTAAAAGACATCTGGTAAAATGTCAAGATAATTTTTGAAAAAATTTTAATTTTTTTGTACATTGATAATATAAAAAGGGCTCACTTAATAGACTTCCAATA
>CAJFJY010000065.1 GCA_904384205.1 uncultured Clostridia bacterium
AACTATAACATAAATCTTATTACACACTTATATTTTACAGAGTTTTTTTACTTATTTCAATAAACACAAAATAAAAAATTTTTTTATTGATATATCAATGTTTTCTTTTATTTTTAATAGGGATTTTTAAAATTGTTTTAAAAAAAGTGGTATCTATCCCTGATATATCAAGGAATATAAGCTAAAAAAATTTCCACTTTTTCAGCATTCCCATATTAAAAAAATTCCTATACAATTTATTGGGGAGGTGAAGAAATGGAAGAAAAAGATGATGTGCTTGATAATTTATTCGACAAGAAGGAAGATGATGACTTATTTAATTTAGAAGATAAGGAACTAAAAAGATTGGATGCAGAACTAGGAGAAATGAACGACCAAATGGATAAATTCATAAATGAAGAAATACCACCTCAAACAAGAGATAATGCAAGAGAACATTTAAGAGAGTATTCTAATCTTTTATTCACATATCTTCATCGTGAAAACCAATTATTTTACAAAAACGGAATAGCAGACGGTATTCAGATTTTGCTATTTGCATTAACTATGTAATTTGTAACTGTCCTATATGTTATATATAGGGCAATAATTTGAAACAAAATATATGTCGCATAACTGTACTTATGTTGCATATAACAAAAAATAATAATAGAAATAGACAAATATATGCAACATAATTGCCATAAATCATAAAAAATATATGTTACATAATTGAAATGGGGTGAAAATATGTTAGAAGATTTTAAAAACTATATGATAGAAAATAAGTTAAGTGAAAATACATATAAATCTTATATATTAGATGTTACTTTATATATGAATTATTACAAGGACTCTTACGGTGAAGATTTTGAAAAATTAAATAGTATTGATATACAAAGTTATAAATCTTACTTGAAAAATATTGAGAATCAAAAACCTAGTACGATAAATAGAAAATTAAACGCACTAAAAAAGTTTAATGAATACTTAGTAGCAAGTAATATACAATGTGATATAGTAATAGATAAAAGAGATTATATAAAAATAGCACCTAATTTTGTAAAGAAAGATGTACCAGAAGAAAAAGAAATAAATAAGTTAATACATAAAGCAGGGGAGAATAAAAGAGATACTTGTATCATGATACTTGCAAGTAACGGTGGACTTCGTGCAGAGGAAATAGTAACTATTAAAATTACACATATTCATCTTGAAGAAAGATTTATTGATATTATAGGAAAAGGGGAAAAATATAGACAAGTAACTATAAATGATAAAATGTACAAAGCACTTCAAGAATATTTAGAAGAAAGAACAAAAATTAACCAGGATAACCCATACTTGTTTGTAGGAAAGAAAAGTAGTTTTTATAAGGACAAACCTATGTCAAGAAGTATTGTAAATCGTATATTAAATAAATATAATGTTGAAGTAAAAATAGAAGATTTACACCCTCATTTATTAAGACATTATTTTGGCTCAACTGCATATTACAAAGCAGGGTATAGTTTAATTCAAATTGCATCACAGTTAGGTCATTCAGATATAAAAACAACAAGAGGATATATAGATAATCGTAAAAAGAATATGTTAGATTTATCTAATCGTTTGTAATTAAATATTTTGTTGTTTCGACAAACTTTGCACAGAGCTAGTAGTATAATTTAATAAAATAAGGTATAAAATATTGAATTATATGTTTTATTATAATAATATTGTTTTAGTGCACTAATAATGTGATAAGGTGATGTTATGGAAGGTCTAGGTATTGATTTTAGTGAAATTTTTTTTAGAAAACATGGAGATAAAATATTTCAAGATATTTCTAATAAAATAAAAGAAGAAAGTAAAAATAATTGTGAAATACAGTATATTAGAGTTGTCTTTACAATAGCTTTTTTAACTTATATAAGTGTAGATGATATAAACAAAATACGCTTACTAGGTAATATTCCTAAAACTATTGATATTAAAGATATACAAAAAATTCATAAAGATTCAATTTCACAAATTCAAAAATATATCAAAATTGCTAATAATGAAAATTCGTAAAAAAAGAATTATATCAGTTTTACTTATTTTTAATTTAGAATATATCTAAAAAATCAATTATAATATAAGGGACATTTTATTTTAAAATTAAATAATAAAAGTGGGAGTAATTAACTGTACATAATATTACTCCCATTAAAATTACAAGTTAATTCTAAAATTGATTTCAAACTACTTATTCGGTGGAACAGGTGGCATAAATGTATCTTTTAACTCGTCAATAGTATCTGCTCGTGCCCATTCTTTCATTCCAGATTTCCATAATAAAGTTGAAGCTGTTATTTCACCTGTTTCTGCCATTTCTTTAAGTTTTTTCATATCAAATGGACCAGTTGCTTTTCCATCTACTGCTACATAATATTTTTCAGTAGGAATAGATGGAGGTGTATCAGTATTTTGCAATGGTTGATTCATATTTGACATCATATTGTTCATAGAACCAGCTATGTTTTGACCAACAGCTCCTCCAACAGCCATACTTGCCATCATTGCAGCCATATTGAAGCCATCTCCTCCACCAGAAAAATTTATATCTCCTGCACCATTTTCACCCATTTTGCCCAAAGCATTAGCCCCAGCAATTCCAACTTCTGCTTGTTTTTCGATTTGGAATGCTCCCATATTGTCGGACTGTGTTTTTTTATGCATAGCATATTGCCCTTCTTCACGTTGAATACGCAAAGTTTCTTCTTTATTTTCCATTTCAATACGTTGATTACCTTCAATATCTTTAACTTTAGCTTCTGTTTGCGCTTTAGTAATAGCTCCTTCAAGTTCCTTTGTAACACTCATTAGTTCCTTATAAGCTTCACTTGATTTGTCAATTTCAACTGCCGAAATATCTACTCCTGAAATATCTACTCCAAAATTTTCTTTAAGCCTTTCCTTTATATAAATTTCAATTTCATCATTTAATTGTGCAGTCTTAGTTTCAATTTGAACTAAAGGAATATTATTGGCTGAAGGGACATTTGTAATAACATCTTTTACATATCTTGTTATTGCATCACGAATTTGTATTTCAAATTCTTCGAGATTAAAAGATGTTAATCGATGTAATTTTATAAACTCCCTATAATCACTAATTTTAAAACTAATAGAACCTCTAACTGCAACTGGAACGCCAAAATCTTTAAATCTTGGATCATATACATCAAAAAAAGGTATTCCAAACTTTATTTGAATAATCTGAGCAAGGTTTATAAAAAATACTTCTGCCTGGAATGGTGTTCCACCATCATAAGCTAATCCTATAATACTTGCTAATACAGGAAAGTTCTTTGTTTCTATTGTTTGGTCGAAAGGTCCAACAATAAAATCTTGCATACTACCATTTTTTTGATTATATACGAAAACTGCAACTTCACCATCTTTTACTCTTAAAGATGAGCCCCACCTAATTGCGTTCTCTCGACTTCCTTCTCCAGTTTGTAATCCTTTTGGATGCCATTTCCATATTAAATATGATGGTTCATCACAACGAATTTCATCCATAAATCCACCATTTTTTCTATTTATATTAAATATTCCCATTATAATCAATCCTTTCTTTAATTCTTCAATTATATTAGTTAAATTAAAATATCTTATTATATACTTGGTTACAATTAACTATTAAAAGCAGAATAAAAGGCATAAAATATTAGAAAGCAGATTGGAATAGCAAAAAAAACACTAATTACTAACCAAATCCATTTATTTGAATTTTTTGCCTTAGTTAATTCATTTAACTTTTTATCATAAATATTTTGCACTTCTTTAAATTCAGGAGTATTACCGAAACTTATCCTTGCTTTTTCATATGCTTGTTCAAATTTTGCCATCCATGCATCAGAAACAGCTTTTTGAGATTCAGTAATTCTATCATAATCTTGATAACTTTTAATATTTATATTAGAAGAAGCTAATATTAAAAATTCAATTAAATCCTCTTTTGTATTAGGTATAGTAAAGTTACGAATTAATGAAATACTGCGTTTGTCAGTTTCATTAATCATAGTAATATCTACATATATATCTTTTAAGCCTATTTTTTTTGGTGGTCTAGAATCTTCTATTTCTTGTAGTTTTGTTGCAAACTCATGCAATGACATTGGAGTATTAGCATCTCTAATTTCATATCCACAAGCTGGACAGGTTGTAACAAAAGATTTTAATACTTCTCCACAATTTGGGCATTTATGTATCTTTCCATCATAAACAGTTTTACGTTCTGTATAGTCTTCATGAATAAAATTTTCCTGTTTTGGTTGACTATTTTTAGTATTTTCAGAATTAAATATAGTCACTTCTTGTATAGATTTTCCACAATTTGAGCAGAATTTTGTATCTTCTGCAAGTTGTATTCCGCAGTAACGGCAAAAAATTCTTTGTTTGATTCCAACATTTTTATTTTCATCACCTTGCATTTCATTAATCCCTTCTTTTATGTTATTTACAATTTTTGCTGATGTATTATAGATAGTTGATTTCCATTCAGAATATCTTGAGGCATCATTTAATTTACTTTCACTCGTGTTAGCTACATTTAAAGGCTGTATGTTATCATTTATTTCAATATTACCTGTAATTTTTAATACTGCTTCTGAAATAGCATTTTTCCATTTAGGATATTCTTTTTTTGGTGATTCATATAATTTAAATAGCTCGCGTTTTCCGTTTGTATAAATAATTTGTAAAACTTTTCCATAATCACTATCAGTTACTTGATTAACTTGAGGGATTCCATCTACAACATTAATTGTTTCTAATGAAATTTTATCTATAGCTGTTTCAGATTTTGAGAAAAAACCAGATGAATTTTCATAAACTACGATAAGATGCTTATTTGTTAGATATAATTCATACACATCAAATTCGTTATTTTCATTATATCTTACAACATTTGTAGTTTGCAACAAAATCCCTTCATTATTTTCAAGATTTAAATTAATCACACTATTTTCCCTCCTTTCTTTTATAAGAATATATTTAATAGTCTTTATTTTTTATAGCATCACAAATATCTCCTATATTACAATCTAAATAATCACATATTCGTAAAAGAATTGAAAGGGCTACTTCTTCATTGCGACGTAATTTTGTCATTGTTCCAGTTGCGATATTAAGATTTTTTCTCATGGTGGATGGAGATATTTCTTTTTCAGCTAAGCGAATCCATAATTTTTTATAGCTAATTTTCATTTTCCATCCCTCCATTAATTATTATACAATATAAGTATTATGAAAGCAACACTTTTTATCAATTTCTTTGCGTCTTTTCGCAACTTCTTGAGATTTTTGCAAAATTAATCATATAATTATACTTGAAACAGTATGAAATCTATATAAATTGTAAATTCGATTGTTCTTTCATCTTATTGGCATTACAAATATTTTATCAATACTTGTTTATATGATTTAGAAAAATAAATCTTATAACTTTTATAAAATATATTTAATTATTTATTTAAATGATTTTTCATTTCTAACAAAAATATTTAAAACATCACCATATTTATTAATGGCTTTTGATATATCGCCATTTTTTGAACTCTTACTAAAAATATATTCTCCAATAGTATTGCTAAAAGATTTAATTTCTTCTTTGGAATATTCTCTGTTTTCACTTTTTATTCCTATTTCTTTTAATGCTTCTTGATTTTTTCTTGATAAATCTGTCCCTAAGTTCATTTTTTTGCATCTCCTTTATTGTTTTATACAAGCAGAAATATATCACAAGAAAAAACTTTTTTCAACAAACAAAAAGCTAGCAGAATGAAAAAATTTCTGCTAGTCCTCATCAAAATAGTAGCTTTTAAGTGTTGAAATAAATTTTAAGTACATTTTTAATTCTCTTTTTGAACTATTATCTAAAAAATTCTCAATAGTTCTTCTAGTGGATAGATGTTTATTCTTACTTTCTCCATACAAAAGATAATTTGCATCTATACCAGCAGCACTACAAATTTTATTCAAAGCCTTTATGCTTATTAAAATTGTTCCATTTTCCAATTTTCCTAAGTGATTTTCACTAAGACCACATCTTTCAGCAAAAAGTAATCTTGATTCGTGGTATATTTCTTCTCTAATTTTCCTAATTCTTTCACCAATTTCTAGTGGATTTAATACCATAATTAGCCTCCTTATTCCTATTATTACTATTTTATCGCCCTTTTTAAGAATATTACACACCCTATTGCAGATAAAATATGTGATAAATAGGAACATCAAATCGCTAAAACTTATTAAAATATTACATTTCAAAATATGATAATTTTTATAAATCGACAAAAGCACTTTTACAACACCAGTTTTCGACAAATTTCGCACTCCCAATTTTATATAATTTTGTGGGGTTTATATACCTATTTAAAAGAACATAAGTTGGTTTGACAAAAGAGTATTTTTATTAAAAGTACGAATGATTATGTTTTTTGCTAATAGGTATAATAGGCTCATTTTTTATATATTTTTTTGGGAAGGAGGTTTTTATTTTCCAATTTGTGTTCTTGTCAAATAGGCATTAACCCCAAATTTAAAATTTGGGAGGAACACTTATGGAACGTGAAAACAATTACAGAGAAGAGAGGTTTGATAGTTTCCTAAATAAAACTATTATTTTATCAGCAAGAACTTACTTCAAAAAGCAAATGAATATCATAGATAAAGAAAGACTTATGATAAATGATATGGACTATTCTGCCATTTTGGATGATTTTGTTACTTTAAATTCTAGTTTTTTAAGTACAGATGATGTGGATGTATCACTACAATTAAAAAGTGCCTTAAAGTCGCTGTCTGCTATTGAGCAGGCAGTTATTTTTTTACTCTATGATGAAGAA
>CAJFJY010000066.1 GCA_904384205.1 uncultured Clostridia bacterium
AAAGCAACTTTAAGATGTAGAGAAGAAAAAAGAAAAAATGGAACTGTTTGGAGGGCTACATATTTTATTTGCTCTAAAAGAAATAATTATAGTGCATTATGTGATAATAAACAAATTTCAGCAAATTTAATAGAAAAAGCGGTAAATGAAAAAATAAAGGAAGAAATACAAAAAATAAATTTCACGGAAAAAGAAATAAAACAGGTCTATGAACAAGCGGAAAAAGAAGCTAAAAGCAAAAATAATTTATTGCAAACAAAGTTACAAGAATTAAAACAAACATTGAAAAATATAGAAAATACAATTGAAGAAATATATCAAGATAAAATAAATAAAGTTATACAAATAGAAGATTTTAAAACTATCTATGAAAAAAAGCAAAAAGAGAGAAATAAAGTTTTAAAACAGATAAAAGAAATAAAAGCACAACTTGAAGAAACAAATAAAAAAAATCCAAAAATAAATTTTAAAGAAATAAAACAAATTGCAAATGAGTTCTTAAAAATGAAAGAGTCTAATAAAATGATATTAGAAAAACTGATTGAACGAATTGAATTTGACAAAGAAAAAAATATAAATATAAAATTTACTTTTCAAAATCGTCCTAATGTTAGGATGAAATAAATACATATAAATAAATGATAGAAGCGATTAATCAATCGCTAAAAATTAGACATTAAGAAATTGGGAAATCATACAGTAAATCATAAAAGTATGCCAGACTTAGCAGATGAAAAAGTAGAATCAGAAATAATGGACTTGCATAAAGCAGTATATAGCAAATTTGAATACGAAATGAAATATATAAGACCACCAATGGGAGAATTTAGTGAAAGGACACTCGCAATAACAAATAGCTTGGGGTATAAAACAGTAATGTGGTCATTTGCATATAAAGATTGGGAAGAAGATAATCAGCCATCACAAGAAGAAGCTAAAAGCAAAATATTAGAAAATGTGCATAATGGGGAAATAATGTTACTACATGGAAACTCAAAAACAAACACAGAGATATTAAGAGATATTATAAAAGAGATAAAAAGCATGGGATATGAATTTAAATCATTAGATGAATTTGAAGCATAACTAATTTACAAATATAAGAACAAAAAATATTGTTATTTAAATTAATCCAATCAATTATTGCAAAAGAGAGGATGAAGGTTATGAAAAAGAAAAAAATAAGTAAAATAGAAAAAATGCTAGAAATCCCAGAAGAAGTATACTCAAACACGCCCAAAATCATAATAACAGGATTTGATCAAATGATAATAGAAAACTTTAAATCAATATTAGAATATGAAGAATTTTATATAAGAATAAGCACATATATAGGAATCATCAACATAAATGGATACAATCTAAACTTAGAAACAATGACAAATGATGATTTAAAAGTAACGGGGAAAATCGATAGTTTTGATATAGAAAGAATATCAGACGAGTAGATAAGGAGAATAAAATGTTTGTAAAAATATTATTAAAATATATCCTAGGATATGTAAGAATATCAGTAGAAGGATATTATATAGAAAGATTTATAAATATTTGTACAAATAATAAAATAATGATATGGAATATAAAAAAGGAAAAAAACGCAAAAATATATTTAAATATAGGAACAAATGATTTTAGAGAAATAATTAGTATAGCAAAAAAAGTAAAATGTAAAGTAAAGATAATAAAAAAGAAAGGTTTACCATTCTTATTACATAGATACAAAAAAAGAAAAATATTTTTAGGATTCCTATTAATAATAGTAATTTTAATAGGAATCAGTTCCAATTTTGTATGGAATATAGAAATACAAACAGAAGGAAATCAAGAATTTGAAAATATATATCAAGACTTAGAAAATTCAGGATTGAAAACAGGAAAATTAAAATCAGCAATAGATACAAAAGAAATAGTAAATAAAGTAAGATTAAAAAGAGATGATATAGCATGGATGGGAATAGAGTTAAAAGGAACAAATGCAGTAGTAAAATTAGTTAAAGCAGACAAAAAACCAGAAATTGTAGATGAAAACGAATATTGCAATATTGTATCAGAAAAAGCAGGAGTGATAACAAAAATAAATGCACAAAATGGAACAGCAGCAGTCAAAGTTGGAGACACAGTAAATGTAGGAACAGTATTAATAAATGGATGGATGGAAGGAAAATATACAGGAATAAGATATGTACATGCGCAAGGAGAAATTGAAGCAAAAGTCTGGTATACAAAACAAACAAAGATACCATATAACATTACGGAAAGAAGCGATACAGGAAATGAAGAAGTATCTTATGGAATAAAATTTAATAATTTTAAAATAAATTTGCCTAAAGGGGTTTCAAAATTTAAAATTTATGATACAATAGAGGAGGAAAAGAAAATTAAACTATTTTCAGATTTTTATTTACCAATTTCTGTAATAAAAATAACTAATAAAGAAGTAAAAGAAGAGCAAAAAACATATAATATAGAAGAAGCTACAAACTTAGGGATACAGCAATTAGAAGAAGAATTAGACAAAGAAATAGAAGATAAAAGTAAAATAGTAAATAAAAACATAAACACATATGAGAAAGAGGATGGAGTAGAAGTTTATGTTACATATGAGGTGACCCAGCAAATTGGAACTAATGAAAAGATAGTATATTGAAAGGAAAGTGATGAACAATGGAAGAAAGAAGCCTTAGAATTACTGGAGCAGATACAAGTTTTATCAATAAAATTACAAACACTTTAACAAAGCTATTAATACCAACAAAAATAGGAATTAATAGTATGTTAATTACTGTAAAAAGAAACAATTTAATAAAAAATTATGAAACCTATATAAAAGGAGAAGAAGAAAATAATTATAAAAAAGAAGAAATAGAAAAGAAATATGAGACAGCATATACAAATTATCTAGAAGCACTAGATAAACATATAATGGATTCAGTATATAAAAAAGTTAAAAATGGTACAGCATCTGATTTTGAAAAAAATGCATTATCAAAATATTATGAAATCACAAGTTTAAAAGAAAAAGAGTTCATGGAATACAAATATAGAAAACAAAAATATTTAATAGAATTAGACTATGAAAGCTTAAAAATATCATCAAAAGATAAAGTATTAAATAGATATAACAAATTTTATATATCTAAAATGGATAGCCTATTTAAAGCAATCTTAAAAAATTATTCAATAAAATTAGCAGATACAACAAATATATATGATTCTAGCAAAGATTGGATATATACAAAAATATTCTATACATTAGAAGAATACATACAAAATATATTAACATTAAAAATGAAAGAAGATAAAGATGGAGAATATTCAGAAATAGTAAATGACTATGAAAAATTTGAAAGTTATACAATAGGAAAATTAGATTCAAAAGATAGTATAGAAAAAAATATGATATTATTAAGATTAAGCAGAAAGTTATTTACACATAGCATCCCATTAATTGTAGCAGAACAATGCTATCAAAAACTATTAAAAGATGCAAGAATGTTAGTGCAAGACACTAAAATTTCAACTAAAAGAGAAAGAGCATATTCTATGCTAATAAATTTAATAGAAGACTATAATGCAAAATTACTATCTACAAAAGTATATTGGGAGAACTTAACAGAAAGAGAAAACTTTAAGAAATTTTGGGATAAATATAAAGAAATATCAAAACTTAAAGAAATCGATTTCCTTGAATATGTAAAACAAAAAGAAATATTATTCATCAAAAATGATATAAGAAAAATAGAAAATGATAAAACAGACTATTCAAAAATCATAAAATATTATAAAAGAAAATTAATTGATTATGGAGCTATGAGAGAACTAAAAAATAGCTGTCAATCATTTGGAACATATCATGGAACAAAACAAAAAAGAGTAAAGATAGGAGCAGCATAAAATGTATGAAATAACATATCTAGACTTAAAAGAGGACAAATTATATGAAGAAATAGCCCAAAAAGTAATTGAAAAATGCTTTGAAATAGAAGGATTGAGCAATACACAATTAATAATCACAATAACATTAACAACACCAGAAAACATCAAAGAAATAAATAAAAAATATAGAAATATAGATAAAGAAACAGATGTATTATCATTCCCAATGTTTGAAAGAGAGGAATTACAAGAAAAAATAAAAAATAACCAATTCACACATGAAGATGTATTAGGAGATATAGTTATTTCAATAGAACAAGTAAAAAAACAAGCAGTAGAGTATGGACATAGTTTTGAAAGAGAATTAAGTTATATGATGGTGCATGGATTCTATCATTTGATGGGATATGACCACATGACAGAAGAAGAAAAAAAAGAAATGAGAGAAAAAGAGGATAAAGTTTTAGGTGTGCTAAAAATCACAAGATAAAGTTACCGGCTGAAAAATAATTAAAACAGAAATAAGAATGGAGGCAAAAGTGGAAGGTAAAGGAACAAAAATATTAATTGCTATATTAATAATATTAATATTAGGAGCAGGAGCGGTATTAGCATATAAAATAGTGCAAGACAAAAAAAATGTACAAGAAGTATCAAATAACGAAAATTCATCAAATATATTACAAGCAACAGTAGTAGAAAAAGAAGTACAAATATATAAAGGAAATGATAGACCAATAGCAGTAATGATAGATAATCATAATGGTGCTTGGCCACAAGCAGGATTAAATGATGCATATATGGTTTATGAAATAATAGTAGAAGGTGGAGAAACAAGATTAATGGCACTATTTAAAGGAGCTGATCTTGATAAAATAGGACCAGTAAGAAGTGCAAGACATTATTTTCTGGATTATGCAATGGAAAATGATGCAATATATGTACACTTTGGAGAAAGTCCACAAGCAAAGAGTGATATAACAAAATATTCAATACAAGATATAGATGGAATAGCAGAAGATGGAACAACATTCTGGAGAGTAAAAGATAAATATGCACCACATAATGCAGTAACAAGTACAGAAAAATTGTTACAATCAGCAAAAAATAAAAACTATAGAACAACATCAAATGAAGAAAGTGTATTAAACTATGTAACAGATGAAGTAAATCTAGAAGAAGGACAAAGTGCAGAAACAGTAGTAATACCACATTCAACACTACAAACAGTAAAATATGAATATAATAGCCAAACAAAATTATATGAAAGATATGCAAGAAATAAACTACAATCAGATTGGGAAACAGGAGATCCTATAACAGCTAAAAATATAATAATAACATTCTGTGATAATTACACATTAAGCGATTCAGAAAACAAAGGTCGTCAAGGACTAAAAAATATAGGAACATTTAATGGATACTATATAACAAATGGAAAAGCAATACCAATAAAATGTACAAAAAATGCAAGAGACGAAAAAACAGTATATACTGATTTACAAGGAAATGAAATAAAAGTAAATGATGGAAATACATGGATTAATATATGCCCAATAAATGCTGAAGTAGAAATAACAGGAACAGAGAATACTGCAGATGGCAATACTATAAATACCACAAATAGTGCAGTAACAAATAATAATGTATAGGAAGTGTAAAAAATGAATGTATATGATACAGCAAACAATTTAGCATCAGAAATAAAAAAATCAGAAGAATATGTAAATTATAAAATGGCAAAAGAAGCAATCAACTTAAATCAAAATCTAAAAGAACAAATAAAAAAGTTTGAAGAAGCAAGATATGATGCACAAATAACAGCAATGCAAACAGGAAAAAATGACGAAGAAAAAATAAAGAAAATGCAAGAATTATATGTAGAACTAATACAAGATGACGTAGCAAAAAAATATTTCGATGCAGAAACAAAGTTCAATATACTAATAGCAGATATAAACAAAATAATAGGAGACGCAATAGCAGACGTAATAAAATAATAAAATTTTAAAAATAGTATTGACAAAATATGAAAAACAATTTATAATTTATAAATGTCAGGAGAAAATATTGCAGGTGTAGTTCAATGGTAGAACCTCAGCCTTCCAAGCTGATGACGTGGGTTCGATTCCCACTACCTGCTCCACACTGACATTTATAAATAAAAATAGAAATTAAATATGCAGGTGTAGTTCAATGGTAGAACCTCAGCCTTCCAAGCTGATGACGTGGGTTCGATTCCCACTACCTGCTCCATAATGCGTTTTCGTCGAACCGTTTAAAATTATTGATATAAGTGAGTTTTAAGAAAACAAAAAAGTGAATATCATTTCATAATATATAAGTCGATTTAGTCGGCTTATTTTTTGCTTTTTGGAAATAAAAGTAAATAATAGCCTCAAAATATTGAAAAAAGGAGGTTTTTGTGATATGATATCTACAGTTAAAAGAGAAATAGTAATAGAAAAAGAATTACGTTCTAAGATTGAATGGGCTTGCACTTTTAGTAATTGTGAACCAAAGATAAAGAATGGTAATTTGAGAATGGTTGAAAAAAC
>CAJFJY010000067.1 GCA_904384205.1 uncultured Clostridia bacterium
AAAAGTAAAACCACATGAAAAAAATCATTCAACAGTAAAAGATGTTGCTATTACAATGAATAACTTAAATGTAAAAAATTTATTATTATGGCATTGTATAGATAAAGATATAGAAAATCGAAAAGAGTTATTTACAAAAGAAGCAAGAGAGTATTTTCAAGGAAATGTATATATACCTGATGATTTAGATGAAATTGAATTATAAAAAGGGCTTGAAAAAGGAGATGAAAGATAAAGTATGATACTTTCAACGTTATGTTATATTGAAAAAGATAATAAATATTTAATGTTACATAGAACAAAAAAGAAAAATGATATCAATAAAGACAAATGGTTAGGAATAGGTGGAAAATTTGAGGAAGGTGAAAGCCCTGAAGAATGCATCGTAAGAGAAGTAACGGAAGAAACAGGTTTGAAACTAAACTCATACAAATTAAGAACTATTGTAACTTATGTATCAACAAATTGGGAAACAGAATATATGTATGTGTTTACTTCAAATGATTTTACAGGAGATTTAATAGAATGTGATGAAGGAGATTTACAATGGATTGATAAAAAAGAGGTTACAAAATTAAACACTTGGGAAGGTGACAAAATTTTTGTGGAGAAATTACAAAATGACAGTAGATTTTTTACAGTAAAATTTGAATATGATGGAGACAAGCTGATTAAATATAACTTAAAAGAATATTAGCAAATAATTTTGTAAGAATAATTAAAATTTAATATAAAAGGAAAGATATAATATGAAAGATTTATTAAAAACAAATTGTTTTGATATACAAGAAACAATGATAATAGTAGGAAGTTGTTTAGAAATTATGCAGCCTAAAGCATATAAAGAATTGAAACAAATTTCTTCGAATATTTATGACGTTTGTTTAGAAAAAGAACATTTAAACATGGTAGTAACTAAAATCATAGGCATGGTAGCAAGAGGAAAAATAAAGAAATTGATATTTGCCACAGTAGATAAATCTCCTCATTGTGTGCAACTTCATTATGTTATTAAAGAATTAGAAAATGCTATTGATATAAGTAATATTGAAATAATAAACTATGTAGCAGTAGATAATAAATTGATAAAAATACCATTAGAAGTAATAAGTTTATCAAAAAATTTATCAAAATTAAGTGATAAAATAAAAGAAACAAAATAATTTAAATACTATAATTATATATGTAGTATTGTAATATTGTAATATTGTTAGAAAAAGAGGAAATGGAAATGATAAAAAATATTATATTTGACATCGGAGGAATAATTTTAGAATGGGGAAATAACCCCTTAATAGAATTATTAAATAAAACAGACTATGAAGTAAATAAAATATGTAAAATAATATATGGAGATAGCAGATTTAAAGAATGTATATTAGGAAACCTATCTCAATTTGAATATATGAAACAAATTATGAATGAAAATCCTAAATATTCAGATGATATTAAAAAAATACTATCAGAAGAATATCAAGAAAAAGCATTACCACTAATCAAAGAAAATTTAGAAAAAATATGCGAACTAAAAAATAAAGGATATAAAATATATTTCCTTTCAAATATAACAGATATATCGTACAACTATTTAAATGATAAACTTAACATATTAAATATGGTAGATGGAGGAGTTTATTCTTGTAAAGAACATCTAAAAAAACCAAGCAAAGAGATTTTTGATACATTAATTAAAAGATTTGATTTAAATAAAGAAGAAACAATATTTTTTGATGATAGCCAAAAAAATGTTAAAGCAGGAAATGAATATGGGATAAAAAGTTATGTTTTTAACTCTATAAAGGACATAACTGCATTAGAACTTTAAAGATGGAGGAAAAATATGATAGATAAAGTTGGTGGAGTAATTTTAAAAGATAAAAAAATTCTAGTTCAAAGAAAAAAGAATAATAGAGAAGAATGCATAATTCCAGGAGGAAAACGTGAAGGAAATGAAACGGACTTTGAAACATTAAAAAGAGAACTTGATGAAGAATTAGATGTAGAATTATTGAATGCTGAATTTCTAGGTGGCTATGATGATATTGCTTGTTTTTCAGATGAACCTATTCATGTTCAAACATATTTGGCTGAAATAAAGGGAAGAATCAAATGTAAAAATGAAATTAAAGAAGCAATATGGATTGACAAGAATTATAAAGAAAAAGGAATAAAAGTAGGTAGTATATTAGGAGAATATGTTATACCAAATTTAATAGAGAGAGGATTAATGTAATGATACTTGTAAGTGCTTGTTTAGTAGGAATTAATTGTAAATATAGTGGAGGCAATAATTATAATCAAAAAATTTTTGATTTAGTAAAGGAAGGAAAAGCAATACCAATATGCCCAGAACAATTAGGAGGATTAAATACTCCGAGAAAACCTGTTGAATTAAAAGTAATTAATGGTAAAAGATATGCAATTGACAATGAAGGTAATGATCTTACAGAAAATTTTGAAAGAGGGGCATTAGAAGTATTAAATTTGGCTAAAAACTTAAATATTAATAAAGCCATACTTCAGCCAAGAAGTCCATCTTGTGGAGTTAATAAGATTTATAGTGGGAATTTTGATAATAAATTAGTTGATGGAAATGGTATATTAGCAGAACTTTTAAAGCAAAATGGAATCGATGTTTTGACTCCAAACGATATATAAAATGATTATATTAGAAAATATATTAATTGAAGGAGAAAACTGATGAAATACATATATACTGAAAAAGATTTAGATTTAATTTCTTGGGACAGAATTGATAATTTTATTAATAAAATTTATAAAGAGGTAAACAATTATTTAATTAAAACTAATCTTAAAATAAAATATATTGTTCCGATTATGCGAAGTGGAGGAATTCCAGCAATAATATTGTCACATTTATTTGATGTTATTGATATGTTACCAATTCAATTAAAACATAATCACGAAACACATGATATAGATAAGAAAATAGGACTAGATTATGTTAAAAATGCCAATATAGATAGTAATGAGTGTATATTGCTTGTTGAAGGTAATCATGTTACAGGAAAAACAGCCAATATAGCTGTTGATTTGATTAGAAAAAAATTTGGAGACAATGTGAAAATTATTTATGTATCACTAACAAGAGATTATACATATAGAAATAGTGTTAATAATGTTTGTTTTACAACTTGGGCAATGACAACTAATGAAATGAAAGAATTATCAAAAGATGAATGTAGAAAACTAAATATTAATTATAATTTAGTTTCTGTTTACCCATGGGAAAATATTGAAGAAGAATTGAATACTCTGAATTCTGACTAAAGATTATACGAGGAGGAAAACATGGAGATATTATTGTCTAGAAATAAAGAAATTATAAAAGAATATATAGAAGAAAAATCCAAAATTGGATTCATTCCTACAGCATCAGAATTAGATAAAGATAGATGGTATATAGAAAAGGATATAGAAGACCTTAATAAAATGAAGTTTAATATAGTATATATTGATGTCTCAAAAGAAAGTAAAGAAGAAATTGTGAAGAAATTTAATGATATAGATGCTATATTTGTTGCAGGAGGAAATAGTTTTTATTTATTACAACAATTGAAAATAAAAGATGTTATACAAGAGTTGATTGAATTTGCTAATAATAAAATTTATGTTGGCACAAGTGCAGGAGCATGTATAGCTTGTCCATCTATCGACTATGTCCAAAAATTAGACAATAAGTTACAAGCTCCATTATTGGATAATTGTAATGCAATGAATTTAGTAGATTTCTATGTGTTACCTCATTATAAAAGTAAAGAAAAATATACTAAAATTGCTGATGAAATTGAAAAAAACTACAACAATTATAAATTTGTAAAAATATCTAACGAACAGGCTATTATAGTAGACGAGGTAAATAATTATAGAGTGGTTGAAACTAACTAATTACAGAAATTATGCTAATATTAATAATAAGAAAAAATAAGAAATATTAGGAATTGGAGAATTTTATGATTGATAAAAAGGAAATATTTCCAATAGGAATGGGAACTTGGAAAATTAATTATCAAAACAATGATGATAAAAAGGCTCTATTATATTCATATAGTTTAGGGCAAAATTATTTATCGTTATATATGCTATATGAAAATGGTAATATAGTAAAATCATTAAAAAGTTTTATCGAAAAATGTGGTAGAGAAAATTTATTTATAAGTGTTAATATAGAGCCGACAATTAATGAAAAATCCGATATTGAAAATCAATTAAATGAATATTTAAAAATATTAAATTTAGATTATGTAGATAATTTACAATTACATTCTCCCAAATTTACAAAACTTACACTAATAGATACTTATACGGAAATGGCTAGATTACGAAAAACAGGAAAAACAAGATATTTAGGAATCAGTAATTGTTCATTGCAAGAATTGAAAGAAATAAATGCAAATGTAAAATTGGATTTCTTTGAAGGTGTTTATAATTTAGAGTGTAAGATAAATGAAAGTATAGGAATATTAGATTATTGCAAGAAAAATAATATTGAATTTGTTGCATATCAACCTTTAAGAAGAAATAGAACTCATTTAAGAAACTATGATTTATTAGTAGAACTGTCACGAAAATATAATAAATCTCAAAATCAAATTATATTAAATTGGATAATTAAAGAAAAGAACATAAAAGTTTTAATTAAGAGTACAAACTGTAATAGGATAGATGAAAACATAGAATCTTTGAATTTTAAAATGGAAAAAGATGATTATAAAAGATTAAATGATTTCAAAAATGAAGAATTTGAAAATATAAAAATAGATTGGAATAATACAGGAGACGGCATTAGTATAGATCAATTACCAAACCAATTTGAATAGGAGTATATATGGGAATTTTAATTTTAAGCTTTAGTGCAAATAAAGTAAATGAGGATAGTTATATTCCAAACAAGAAAGGATTAACTTTTGCTTGTGTAGATGAATGCATAAATGAATTGGATAAAAAGAATATAAAATCTAAACATATATGCATGAATTACAAAAATATTAAAAGATGTTTGGCTTGTGGAAAAAGAGGCTGGGGGATTTGTTTAGAAAAACATAAATGTATTATAGATGATGATTTTAATGAAATTTATAATATAATGAATGAATATGATGGATATATTTTTATAACACCAGTTTATTTTTGGGAAATGAGTGAAAGTGCTAAAACATTTTTTGATAGATTGAAAAGATGTGATGCCTTTAATGACAACTCAAAAATTAAAGGAAAAAAGTTCATTTCAATTGCTTGTGCAGGTGGAAGTAGAAATGGTACAGAAAATACATTACAAGCATTTGATACATTAAATCATTTTATGAAAATGGATATGATAGGAAGAATACCTATAACAAAATTTAATTTTGAGGAACAAAAACAAGAAATAAGAAAATGTATTAGCAAATTTCTTAAATAACAGAGGTGTATGTTATGATTTTTAGAAAGGCAGAGTTAAAAGATAGAGAATTCATATTAAATGCAAATAAAGAAATAAATGTTTTATCTGGTCTAAATGATAGTACATTCGAAACAAGAATTGATAAAGATTTATTTGAAGATAAGATTTGTAAATCAATTATTGCAGAAATTGATGGAAAGATTGCAGGTATGATATTATATTCATATGTTTATTGGGCTAATTGTGGAAAAGGAATATACTTATCACAAGTATATATAAAGAGTGACTTTAGAGGACAAGGAGTATTTAAGTCACTATTAAAAGAACTTGAGAAAAATGAAAAAGACTGTAATTTTATCACAGATTTAGTTGGTGTAGAAAATGATGTAATAAAAAATACACTTAATAAACTAGAATTTGAAACATCTGATTTAGTAACATACTATAAAATGATAAACAAGTGAAAAGTAGTTATATAATTTAAGAATATTAAGGAGTTAAAATTTATGATAAAAGCAATATTTATAGACATTGATGGGACATTAAGAGATAGTAATAGGAATTTGTCAGCAAAAACAATAGAAACAATAAAAAAGGTTAGTGAAAAAGGAATATTAGTTATATTATGTTCTGGAAGACCAAGAAAATATACAGAGCAAATAAGTAGAGAATGTTTTGCAAGTAAATATATTAT
>CAJFJY010000068.1 GCA_904384205.1 uncultured Clostridia bacterium
TACAACAAGGTTAGGCTACCTTAATTCGCCCGAACGAAGTGAGTGGCATGTATTTCGCACGCGCTACAAAGACTTGCTTAGCGAAATGCCTTTCTTATTGTATAGGAAAAATCGACTTTTATCTTGACCCCTATGTGGATTTTTCCGTATACAACAAGGTTAGGCTTCCTATATTAGTGAAGTACTGCGAAGCAGTCTTCACATGTGTGCGTCGAAATCTTTGATTCCGTTAACGCACGCCTTTCTTATTATATAGTAGCATTCAAACATAAAATGTATAAAATAAAAAAGTAGGTAGATACTAAAGATGAGGTGACAAAATGGAAGATTTGAAAAATAAGATAGATAATCAAATAGAAAAATTGAAAAAAATGATATTAAAAAATGAAAGTAAGGACGAAATATCAAATCAAAAAAAGAATTGGATAGGCTATTAGAAGAATATATAGAAAAATTAAAGTAGATGATAAAGAAATAAAATACCAATATAAAGTAAATAAATTCATTTATACAAAAAACAAAATCTGATAATATATTACAAAAAAGAAAAAAAGGTGATAAAAAATGAGAAAACCAAGTACAATAAAAATAGGAAAAATAATACAACAAATTAGAAAGAGCAATGGATATACTCAAGAAAAATTAGCAGAAGCGATAGAAGTATCAGTAAGATATATAAGTGATATAGAACAAGATAGAGCAAAACCATCATATGAAATTTTAATAAAAATATGTAATTTATTTAAAATAAGTTTAGATCAGATATTTAGTGAATATATAAGTATAAGAGATAATAAAACATTAGAATATCAATTATCAGGATATGACAAATTAAGCGACGATGATAAAAAAACAATAGAATATCTAATAACATATTTTAATAGTAGTAAATAATACAAAAAGCAAACCTGTCCCCAATTGACCATTTTTGGTCAATTGGGGACAGGTACCGTTTAACCATTTTGGTCAATCCAGGTATCGATTGACCATTTTTATTTTCTGTGTTAAAATTCAATACAAAGATATAATAAATGGAGGAATTATGGAACAAAGACAAAAGTATATTAGAAACTTTAGTATAATTGCACATATAGACCATGGAAAATCAACTTTAGCAGATAGGCTAATTGAAATGACAGGAGTGCTTTCTAAAAGAGAAATGGAAAGCCAAGTTTTAGACAACATGGATATTGAAAAAGAAAGAGGAATAACAATAAAATCACAAGCTGTAAGAATGAAGTATAAAGCAAAAGATGGACATGAATATACATTTAATTTAATAGATACTCCAGGACATGTGGATTTTAATTATGAAGTGTCAAGAAGTTTGGCTGCATGTGATGGAGCAATATTGGTGGTAGATAGTACACAAGGTGTGGAAGCTCAAACTTTGGCAAATGTATATTTAGCGATAGATAACAATCTAGAAGTATTACCTGTAATAAATAAAGTAGATTTACCAAATGCAAGACCAGAAGAAGTTAAAAAGGAAATAGAAGATATCATTGGAATTCCAGCAGAAGATGCACCATGTATATCAGCAAAAACAGGTTTAAATGTAGATGAAGTGTTAGAAAGAATAGTAACAGATTTACCAGCACCAACAGGAGATGAAAATGCAAAAACAAAATGTTTAATTTTTGACTCATATTATGACAACTATAAAGGAGCAGTAGCATATGTAAGAGTAAAAGAAGGAACTGTAAAAGTTGGTGATGAAATATTATTTATGGCTGCCAAAAAAACATATACAGTAACAGAGGTTGGATATTTTGTGCCTGGATCATATATGCCTACTAAGGAGATAAAAGCAGGAGAAGTAGGATATATTGCAGCAAGTGTAAAAAATTTATCTGATATACATGTAGGAGATACAGTAACATTAAAAGATAATCCTGCGGATGAACCATTAGAAGGATATAAAAAAGTAACACCAATGGTGTATTGTGGAATATATCCGGTAGATGGAAGTGAATATGAAAATTTAAAAGTAGCATTAGAAAAATTGCAATTAAATGATGCAGCATTAGTATATGAACCAGAAAATTCAGCAGCGTTAGGATTTGGGTTTAGATGTGGATTTTTAGGTTTGTTACATTTAGAAATTATTGAAGAAAGACTAGATAGAGAATTTGATTTAGGATTAATTACAACAGCACCATCTGTAATATATAAGGTGCATAAAACAACAGGAGAAATTTTGGATATATACAATCCAACAGAATTGCCAAAGGCACAAGAAATTTCATATATAGAAGAACCATTTGTAACAGCAAATATATATACTCCAAAAGAATATGTAGGAAACATAATGGATATCTGCCAGAAAAGACGAGGAATATATATAGATATGAAATATTTAGATGAAAATAGAGTAACACTTATATATGAGATGCCTCTAAATGAAATAATATATGATTTCTTTGATAATTTGAAATCAAAAACAAAAGGATATGCATCTTTTGATTATGAATTTAAAGAATATAGAAAATCAGACTTAGTAAAATTAGATATATATATAAATAATGAACCAGTGGATGCCTTAAGCTTTATATTACATAAAGATAGAGCTTATGAAAGAGGCAAAAAAATGGTAGAAAAATTGAAAGAAGAAATACCAAGAAAATTATTTAAAATACCAATCCAAGCAGCAATCGGAGGAAAAATAATTGCAAGAGAAACAATTTCAGCAATGAGGAAAGATGTTTTAGCAAAATGTTATGGTGGAGATATAACAAGAAAGAAAAAATTGTTAGAAAAACAAAAACGAGGAAAGAAGAAAATGCGTGAAATAGGAAGTGTAGAAGTACCACAAGAAGCATTTTTGTCAGTATTAAAATTAGATGACGAATAAAGGAATGTTAATATGCTATTAAATAATTTTATGTTGAAAGGAAACAAAAATGAAAACAAATAATATAAGAAAAGAAAATGAAAATAATTTTGATGACCATGTAGAAGGAAGAAATTCTGTATTAGAATTATTAGAAAGTGGAAAAGACATAAACAAAATATTTATAACAAAAGGAGAAAAACATGGTTCTATCAATAAAATAATAGCAATAGCTAAAGAAAAAAGAATAATAATAGTAGAAAAAGATAAAAGACAAATGGACCAAATAGCACAAACAGAAAATTATCAAGGAGTAATTGCAATAGTTCCTCCATTCGAATATTGCGAAATAGAAGATATATTACAAGGAGCCAAGGAGAAAGAAGAAGATCCATTTGTATTAATATTAGATGGAATAGAAGATCCTCATAATTTAGGTTCTATCATAAGAACAGCAGAAACAGCAGGAGTTCATGGGATAATAATACCAAAAAGAAGAGCTGTGGCAGTAAATAGCACAGTAAATAAAGTATCATGTGGTGCAACTGAATATATGAAAATTGCGAGAGTTACAAATATAACTGATGCAATAACTAAATTAAAAGAAAATGGACTTTGGATTTGTGGCACAGCAGTAGATGCTAAAAATTATTATTATAATCAAGATTTAACAGGACCAATAGGAATAGTTATTGGAAACGAAGGTAAAGGTATGAGTGAGAAAGTTAAAAATAATTGTGATTTTTTAGTAAAAATACCAATGAAAGGAAAAGTAGAGTCTTTAAATGCATCAGTATCAACAGGAATAATAATATATGAATGTGTGAAACAAAAAATAATGAAAAGTATTGATAAAAAAATATAATAAATATATAATTAATACATAACTTCCTGTATTATATGGAATGGGGGAATTGTAATGCCAAAGAAAAGAAAAAAAGCTATAATAATATCAATAGTTGTTCTGTTAATCTTACTTTTGATACTAGGAGGAGTATGCGTATATTTGTATTTAACTACAGATGCTTTTAAATCAAATAGGACATTATTTGAAAAGTATTTAGCACAAAATTTTAATGTAATACAAAATTTTATGCAAAATAAATCTAGCAATATAGATAATCTGTTGGACAATAGCAAATATACTTCTAATCTGACAGGAAATATAAATTATGCAAGCGCAAGTGAACAGGAAAATAATGAAGAAACTTCAGGTAATCTAATAAATAATTTAGAATTAAATATGAACAGTCAAGTAGATAAAGTAAATCAATATGATTATAAAGATATAAGATTATCTTATGAAACTGAAAATGTAGCAAGAGCAGAATATATAAAAGAAAACAATTTGTTAGGAATAAGATTAGATGGTATAAAGCAGTTTGTTACAATAGATAATCAACATTTAGATACAGTATCTAATACTTTAAATGTATCAGAAGATACATTAAATCAATTATCCTTATTATTATCAGGCGAGATAGATATATCTGAATTGATTAATTTTACAGATGAGGAAAAAGAAATATTGGCAGAAAGATATATGAATATAATAGATGAAGAAACAGATCAGCAATCATTTAATAGAGTAAATAAACAGGCAATAGAAGTAAATGGAGTGCAGATGACAGCAAATGGTTATTATATAGAAACAACAAAAGAAGCTTTTAATAATGTATTAATAAAATTATTAGAACAATTAGTTAATGATGAAATAATTTTAGGTAAAATTGATAATATAGAAAATAAATTATTAGAGTATAATTTGATAAGTAGTAGTGAAGATACAGATTTAAGAAATCAATTTGTAGAATATGTAAATAATTATATAACAGAAATTAGAAATACTAATATAGGAAATGAAACCCATAGGATAACTGTATATGAAAGTGATGGACAAACTGTAAAGACAGTTATAGAAACTCAAGAGAATACAATAAATGTAGATATATATAATAATGGAACATCAGTAATTTTGCAAAATAGTAAAATAGATAATAAAAATCAAACAAAAAATTTAATAAAATTAGAAAATAATTCTCAAGAAAATATGCAAAATGTGATTATGCAATATGAAAAGGTTGAGAATGATGTAGTTAAAAATAATATTCAATTTGAAACTAAAAAAGAATTAAAAGATGGACAAATAGAAGGTAATGCAGCATTAACTTATGAAATAGATGGAAACAAAATAGAATTAGGTGCAACTGAATTTATACAACAAGTTAATGAATTTGAAGATAAAATGGAGCTGAATGAAGAAAATAATGTATCTTTAACTGATTTAGGAGAAGAACAAATTAATATTTTAATAGAAAATGTTAATAATCAAATAAACAATGTGACAAGTAAAATAGATTCAAATGAACTAAATACAATGTTAAAAGAATTAGGATTTATAAAAGAAGATATTTTTAAAGAGCAAGAACCGATTCAAGTAACAGAAGTAGAAAGAAATAGATTTAACTCACAATTAGTATTTTTTATAGGTGAAAAGCAGAAATCTGATAATATTAATTTATTATTAAATACAATAGCTTCAAACTTAGAAGATGCAACTATAGAAAATACAACTACAGATAGAGGAGAAGAAAAATTAAGTCAAGTAGTACTAACTATAAAAAGAAATACACAAAACGACGAGAAGTTGCAAGAGGTAAGAAATGCAATAGAAGAAAATAAAGGTGAAGAGTTTGATGTAGAAATGAGTTATGATGAAGGAACATTACTTATAAATAGAATTTTTATAAAGGTACATCAAGAAGAATAAAATAGATTTTAGGAATTTCCTAAAATCTATTAATCTCTTTCTTATAAAGTAAGAAAAGCGGCTTCGCCACATGTGTAAAATTGCTTCGCAATTATTACACGAATATAAGTAGCTTAACTTTGTTGTATACGGAAAAATCCATATAGGGCCAAGATAAAAACAGATTTTTCCTATACAATAAAAAAGTATCTGAAAAGGTAAAAATAATATTAAAAAATATATGGAAAAAAATTCTTAAAAAATTTTTTGAAAAAAGTGTTGACAAAGAAAAAAAAGCATAGTATAATACAAATTGTTCACACAAAATAGGAACAAAAAGTACATTGAAAAGTAAACAATAAAATCCTTTAGAGAATAAACCGAAGCGGTAAATATTTCGAAAGAAATAAGTACCGAAAAAGTAAATTTTTTA
>CAJFJY010000069.1 GCA_904384205.1 uncultured Clostridia bacterium
CCTAATAGAGTTCAATTTACAAATGAAATAAATATTAAAGACTATTTACATAGTGTATTTGATTCAATAATATTAAGAGATGTAGTTGAAAGGTTAGGATTAAAAGATACAAATTTATTTAATTTAATACTTCAATACTTGATAGATATAACAGGTAGAGAATTTTCCGCTAATAATATAATTAAATATTTAAAGAGTGAAGGTAAAATTATATCAACTGAAACATTATATACTTACATAGATGCTCTATGTAAAGCCTTAATAATACAAAAAATATATAGATATGATATTCACGGAAAAGCAATATTAAAAACCTTAAATAAATACTATATGACAGATTTAGGAATTGCACAAATAAAAAATAATAATTTTGAAATAAATAAGTGTTTTGCAATCGAAAATGTCGTTTTCAACGAATTAGTAGCAAGAGGATATGAAGTATATATAGGAAAATTAAATCCAGGAGAAATTGATTTTATTGCTAGCAAAAGTAATGAAAGAAAATATTTTCAAGTTACTTATCTATTATCAGATAAAAAGGTAGAAGAACGAGAATTCGGAGCATTAAAAAAAATAGAAGATAATTATCCTAAATATGTAATTTCTTTAGATAAAACAGATTTTTCACAAAATGGAGTTATACATAAAAATATAGTAGATTGGTTATTAGGAGCTGATTAAATGAAGAAAATGAAAACACTTTTTAAAAGACAGTTTGAAAATCATAATATAGAAGGAATTGTTTTTTTATCGTGGCAATGGAGAAATGTGTAAAATAAAAAGAAGTGATTTTGGGTTTAAATGGAATAGAAAGAAAAAGACTTACAAATGCCAAACATACATATGAAAGATATAGACATGCATTTGAACCTGACTGGTTTGAACAACATAGAGCAGAAATTGTTGGAAATCTAGAACAAATTCATTCTATGCTAGATGAATGTGCTACAAATGAAAAACAAATTAATTTAACTTTATAAAAATTTTGATATGTTATATTTAAAATAATGGTTTATTTAAACTATACGGTAAAAAGTAAAGTTTAATAAGCCTTTTTATTTTGCCATTTGATATGCTATAAAATAAAAAAATTTCCTTAAGTAAGTTACTTAAAGAATAATTTGATAGATAAATAATATCAATAAAATATTTAAATGTCAATGAAAAATAGTAAAAACGTTTTTATAAAAATGGAATAAAAAAATAAAACTAAAAATACGAAAAAAGTATTGATATATACACTATTCTTTAATATTACAAAATCTTTAAGTAACTTACTTAAGGAAAAAACAAAAGAAAGGAGTTAAAAATGGAAACAAAACAAAAGTTAAAAATGAAAAATAGGGGTATAACATTAATAGCATTAGTAATAACAATTATTATTCTATTAATCTTAGCAGCCGTAACGATAGCAGCACTATCAGGAGATAATGGAATATTGTCAAATGCAGCAAGGGCAAAGCAAGAAACAGAAAAAGTTGAGGTATTAGAGCAAATACGATTAGACATATATGGAGAAATGGCAGATAATGGAGGAGCAGACCCAACAGAGGCAGATATAGAAAGTATAGCAGATAATTATGGGGATATATCAGGTACGAGTTTTGAAGATAAAATATTAACAACAGAAAAAGGGAGTTATAAAATAAAATTATCAGATATATGGACAGCAGGAAGTAGTACACAAGACCCAATAGACCCACCATCAACAACATTGCAACCAGGAGAAATAGCAACAGCAGAAAGAAATGAATATTATGATGCAGAAGCAGATAAAACAGCAAAAATACCAATTGGATTCACTGTATCTGATAAAGAAGGAGAAACATCAATAAATGGTGGATTAGTAGTATATGCACCAGACAATAGTGAATATGTGTGGATACCCGTAGATGGAATAATAGGTGAAGATGGAGATTTAAATGATGTAAATGCAGAAAATATAGCAGATAGAAAAATATTGTTAGGTAGATATGTATTTAAAAGTGATGGAACAGTAGATACAACAGAAGGAACAACACCAGCAACATTGGGAGGACAATTAAAAATAAGTAGTACTGATTCTTATTATTACACAGAAGATACAACAGGAAAAGGTAATACAGTAGCGACAGGAGAAAAAGGTATTGATTCATTTATCCAAAGTGTAAGAGATAATGAAGGATATTATATAGCAAGATATGAAGCAGGCGTAACAGGATATGATGCAAATAATATACAAACAAGTAATAGCAGTAGTGAAACAAGTTGGACAGGATATAGTGAGGAGTCAGCAGAAAGTCTAAAATTAGTAAGTAAAGCTGGAGAACAGCCATGGAATTATGTAACACAAAATAAGGCAAGTGAATTGTGTCAAAATTTATATTCAGGAGTAAATAGTGATTTAGTAAATAGTTATGCGTGGGATACAGCAATATTGTTTATCCAAAAATATTCAGGAGATACAGATTATTCAAGACAAACAAGATTACAAAGTACTCCAGCAGACACAGGAGAAGCAACAGATGGGACAAATAATGATGTAAGATGTAATATATATGATATGGCAGGAAATTGTAGAGAATGGACAACAGAGACCTGTAGCGATTCCTACGGTCCTTGTGTCTTTAGAGGAGGTTTTTACAGCTACAGCCGCAGTTACACGAGTTATCGCTACAACGACAATACGACCCATGCCAGCAGCCACAGTTCCTTCCGCCCACTTTTGTATTTGTAATGCTGAATCAAAATATGTAAATGGAGTACTTTTAAAAGTACAAACTGAATAAAAAGGTCTTAACGACTGCAAGACGTTAAGGTGGAATTTTTCGAAGAATTTGCAAAATGCGTTTTGCAGAAACGGATTTTGAGAAATTCATAAAGAGCAAAAAACACCACATATGTGGTGTTTTTTTGTACTAAAAATTAAAAAAACGTAAGTTATAACAAAACTAAGTAAATGAAAGAAATAAGTAGAAAATAGTAAAAAGGATTTTTTAAAAAATGCACATCAAAATCTTTAAAAAATGCACATTAAGTCTTGAAAATATATAAATAAAATGATATACAGTATTTTATAAGCTAATCTAGGAGGAAAGCAAAATGAAAATAATGTTCATATGTACAGGAAATATATGTAGAAGTGCCATGGCAGAGAAACTACTAAAAAAGAAACTAAAAGAAAGAAAAATAGAAAATGTAGAAGTATATTCTAGTGGAGTATCTGCATATGATGGTGAAATATCAACGTGGGAAGCAAAAACAGTAATGATGGATGAATACGGGATAGATATGAGCGAACATAGAGCAACAAATATCAGAAACTCAAAAATCAAAGAAATGGATTTAGTTTTGTGTGCCACATCAAGACATAAGAGAGATGTATTAGCAATGTATCCAAGTTTAGAAGGAAAAGTATATACAATGAAAGAATATGTTGGGTATGATAGAAACTTTCATGACAAAATAGATATAAAAGACCCATGGGGATATGATATAGAAACATATAGGTCATGTGTTGCAGAAATAGATGAATGTTTGGAATTATTGACTTTTTTCAAAAATCATAGTAAAATACAAACAGAGTTTTGATAAGAGATAGGGGAAAAACAAAAACATAAAAAACAAAGAAAATAAAAGTAAAAATAAGTAAAAAATAAATATTAAATTTAAATAAGAAAGAGGAGAAAAAATGTCAGAAAATGAATTATTAAAAGGACTAAATGATAAGCAATATGAAGCAGTTGTAAATACAGAAGGACCAAACCTAGTAATAGCAGGAGCTGGGAGTGGTAAAACAAAAGTGTTAACACATAAAATAGCATATTTAATAAAAGAAAAAGATGTATTGCCATGGAATATATTAGCAATAACATTTACAAATAAAGCAGCAAATGAAATGAAAGAAAGAATAGCAGCAATTGTAGGAGAAGAAGCAAAAGATATCTGGATGGGAACATATCATTCAATATGTGTTAGAATATTAAGAAAATTTATAGATAGAATAGGATTTGAGTCATCATTTATAATATTTGATACATCAGATCAAAGAACATTAGTAAAAACATGTTTAAGAGAGCTAAATATAGATGATAAATTATTTACGGACAGAAGTGTTTTAACAGAAATAAGTAACGCAAAAAATGAAATGTTAGAACCAGAACAATATGCAGCAAGAGTAGGAGGCAACTTTAGAAAAGAAAAAATTTCAGGCATATATCAGTTATATCAAAAAAGGCTAAAAGAAAATAATGCATTAGATTTTGATGATATAATAAACTACACTATAAAAATATTAAAAGAAAATGAAGATGTTTTAGAATATTATGCAAATAAATTTAGATATATATTAGCAGATGAGTATCAAGACACAAACAAATCTCAATTTACACTAATAAAAATGCTAGCATCTGTACATGGAAATATTACAGTTGTAGGAGATAATGATCAGGGAATATATAGCTTTAGAGGTGCAGATATATCAAATATCTTAAACTTTGAAAAAGACTTTCCAGGAACAAAAATAATAAAACTAGAACAAAACTATCGTTGTACAGGAAATATATTAAAAGCAGCAAATGCAGTAATAAAAAACAATGAAGTAAAATATAAAAAACAATTGTGGACTGAAAATGAAGAAGGAAATTTACCAAAAGTATATCAAGCAGAAGATGAATATGATGAAGCAACATTTGTTGTTGAACAAATAAATAGATTAAAAAGAGAAGAATATTTTAAATATTCAGATTTTGCTGTACTTTATAGAATGAATGCACAATCAAGAGCAATAGAAGATATATTAAGAAGAGAAGATATTCCATATAAAATAGTAGGTGGACTAAAATTCTATGAAAGAAAAGAAATAAAAGACATAATTTCATATTTAAGATTAATACAAAATCCATCAGATAACCTAAGTTTAAAAAGAATAATAAATGAGCCCAAAAGAGGAATTGGAAAAACAAGTTTAGAAAATATAGAGCAAATAGCAAATGTAAATGAAATTTCTATGTATGAAGTAATAAAATATGCAGATAAATTTGGACTAAATAGAGTATTCTTAAACTCTAGAGATTTCATAAATGTAATGGAAGAATTGAGAAGTAAAAAAGATGAACTTGTAATATCAGAACTTATAAAACAAACACTTAAAAAGACAGGATATACAAAAGCATTAGAAGATGAAAATACAATAGAAGCAGAAAATAGAATAGAAAACCTAGAAGAATTTTTAACAGTAGCAATGGAATTTGAAGAAGAATCAGCAGACAATGGATTAAGTGAATTCCTAGAAGGAATAACATTATCAAGTGATATAGACGATATGGAAGAAACAGATGATAGTGTTACGTTAATGACATTGCATAGTGCAAAAGGATTGGAATTTCCAGTAGTATTTTTAGTAGGAATGGAAGATGGAATATTCCCAGGTTCTAAATCCATGTTTGAACCAAAAGACTTAGAAGAAGAAAGGCGTTTATGTTATGTAGGAATAACAAGAGCAAAACAATATCTATTTCTAACATGTAGCCAAAAAAGAACAATATTTGGTTCAACAAGCTATAATCCAGTATCAAGATTTTTAAATGAAATACCAAAAGAATTATTAGATGGATATGAAGAAGCATTTGAAAACGAAAAAGAAGAAGATAATATATTCAAAGATTCAAAATTCAGTTGGACATATGGAAGCCAAAATGCTTCAAAAATAAAAACATATAAAATAGATAGCGGAAACAATTCACAAAGAGAACCAGTCGCAGCAAAACAAAAAGAAAATAACTTTGTATTCAGAACAGCAGAAAGCTTCTTAAATAGTATAGGAAAATCTAGTAATGAAACAAATGTTGATTTAGCACAATATAAAGCAGGAATAAGAGTATTCCATAAAAAATTTGGAGAAGGAACCATAAACTCAGTAGAGCCAGAAGGAGAAGACTTAAAAGTAGATATTAACTTTGATAAAGCAGG
>CAJFJY010000070.1 GCA_904384205.1 uncultured Clostridia bacterium
TTCTAAGATTGAATGGGCTTGCACTTTTAGTAATTGTGAACCAAAGATAAAGAATGGTAATTTGAGAATGGTTGAAAAAACTAATATTGCTTATGTAGAACCACATAGTGTAGTCATTAAAGGTAAATTATATTTATTCTTTAATGAACACGAATACTTTTACATAAGTAATTTAGCAAATAAATACCCACTCTCAAGATTAAGAGATTTTATCAGTGGTAACTAATACTAGAAGTTTTCTTTTTATCAGCAAGTAATACAAGTAAATAATAAGATAAATTTTAAGTGTTAGTTAGCAAAGGCTTTCTGGCACTTTTTTATATTTTTAGGAGGTTCAAATGGAGAATTTAAGTACACCATTTTCAGAAGAAAAGAAAATTGCAGGTATTTATATTAGAGTAAGTACCGAGGATCAGGCACGTGAAGGATTTAGTTTGGGAGAACAGGAAGAAAAATTAAGACAATTATGCAAATACAAAGGATTTGAGATATTTAAAGTTTATAAGGACGCAGGAATTTCTGCTAAAGATATGAAGAACAGACCAGCATTTCAAACAATGTTAGAAGATATGAAAAACGGGTTAATTAACTATATTGTAGCTTATAAATTAGACAGAGTTACAAGGTCTGTTCGTGATTTAGAGGTTTTAATTAGTACACTTGAAAAATATCATTGCTATTTGATTTGTGATAGAGATGATGTAAATACATCAACTGCAAATGGTCGTTTCTTTGTTAGAATGTTAACTGTTCTTTCACAATTAGAAATTGAGATAGTATCAGAAAGAACAAGATTTGGATTAAATGGTGCTATAAAAGCTGGTCATATTCCTGGAAAATGTCCGCTAGGTTATTATAGAGATAAAGATAAAACATTGAAAATTGACAATAGTACCAAAGATATTGTTGTTAGAATATTTGAAATGTATTTAGAGGGAAAAAGTTATCAAACAATTGCCAATATTTTAAACAAAGAAAAAGTTTTATATCCAGAAGTAAAGCATTGGATTGATTCTTCTATTAACCGAATTATAAATAATAAAATATATATGGGTGATTATGAAAGATACAAATATGATAATGATAGAGAAACAGAGCTATTTATGGATGTTGTACCTCCTATTATAACAAGAGCTATGTGGGAAGAAATTCAAAAACAAAAAGAAACAAATCAAAGAGCATATTGTAGAAATAGAGTTTATATATTCTTTCAAAAACTGGTGTGTCCTACTTGTGGTCAAATAATGACTTGCAAAGGAACTGGTGGAAAGAAATCAAAATATATGTATTACTATTGTGATACTTGCAAATTGTACTATAACGAAGATGAAATTGAAAACTGCTTGATTGATTATATTTTAGATTTAGTAGAGTATGATTTTCATGTAAAAAAATACTTTTACCCTATACTTGCTGAAAAGAAAGATGATGAAAGTAAAAAAATTGACGAAGAAATAAAAAAATTACAACAACAGAAAGCTAGACTGAAAAAGGCTTATATGAATGGTATTCTTGAAATGGAAGATTTCTCTGAGGACTATAAACTAATCGAAGAAAAGTTATCAGTACTAGAAAATAAAAGAATTGATGCACTTGATTTTGATAAAGAAAGTTATAACCCTCAACATTTAATGGCTCAAAGAGATATTGAAAGAGAAAAACTAACTGAACATGAAATGTATAAAGATGTTCTATTAAAACTATGGACTATGAAAAATAAAGATGAGAAACAAAGCTTTATATCTAAATTTATTGATACTGCTACATTAAAGAAAAATAAAGACGGAAGTTTTGAAATAGATAAAATAAACTTTAGAAGTAGCTTTATTGAACAGATAGACAAGCTATATGATAAAGGAATTGTAGATGTACCAACTATGATAGAAAGAGATGGAAAACTAGAAGATATTAAAGTTAGTATAAATATGAACAAAAAACAATTAGATGATTATTTAGAAACATTGAAAAAAGAATTAAATATAAATTATATGGATTTAGGAGAATATTATTTTCACGATGATAAGATTGATGAAAATTATGATACTAAAACTCAAGTTGCAAAAATCAGGAACAGAGCTATTGAGTTTAAATTAAAGAAAAATCAAAAAGTCATAAGACTTGTAGCAATGAAAGAATTAAAAAACTATATGGCAAGACCAGAAGGAAAGTTACGCTTGGGACTTGTTACTCATACTACTTCAAAGAAGAATCATAAATAATTGTTGCAAGAATGCTTATGATATTTTCTCTGCAACAATTAAATTAACGTGGCATGTTTTGTTTTTACTTTAGTAAAAATGAAAGTGGTGATAGTTAATTGGGATAAATTTTATCTCTGTGGGAGAAAATTTATTGCCTTGCAGAGCCCCCGAGTTTTGATAGCATGTCAAAACTCATAGGGGGTTAGGACTTATGACAGAGTCAAAGTCCTGTGCTTCGAAGAAAGTTCAAGGAGGTGATTTCATTGGAGCAAGGATTAGCATATTCATTCCATTTAGGCAGTGATAAAAACAAAAGTAAATTAGCAAAGAAAGTTGCAAAAGAAAATGTATCTGGCACTACTTCTCTATCTAATAATGCAATTCAAAATGCAAAAGATTTGTCAAATGTAAATAGACACAACTTAAGAGATTATGATAATCAAAGAGAACTTATTAGAACAATATATGGAACTGATGATATTGTAAATGATGTTAAACAAGTATATTTAGATGAATTTGAAGAAGTAAGATTAGAATACAACAGTAAACAAACTCGTGAAGATAGAAAAATTGAAGATTATTTCAAAAAAGTATGCAACTCGCAGAATGATATTGCTTGTGAGATTATAATTGAACTTGGAGATATGGACTTTTGGAATGATAAAGACCAAGAATATAGATTAAAAATGATTGATGTATATAATGAGCAAATTAAAGATTTAATTAAAATTGTACCCACTTTTAAAATAGCAAATGCAACAATCCACTTTGATGAAACATCTCCCCACATGCACGTTGTTGGTGTTCCAGTAATTGAAAATTGCACAAGAGGAATGAAAAAGCAAGTTGGAAAATCGCAAATATTTACAAAGGATTCATTAACTAATATTCAGGATAAAATGAGAAATACTTGTATAAAATCTTTTAATAAGTTTTATGATATAGACTTTAAATTAAAAGAGAAACAAAAAGGCAGAAATCAAGATATAAATGTTAATGATATGAAAAATTATAGAGAATTAAAGAAACAACAAGAGCAAAATGCTAAAAGGCTTCAACAGGCAAATAACAAGTCAAAAAAACTTGATACAAATGCAGACAAAGTAAATGCAATATTAGATGAGCTAAAACCTTCTAAACTTAATAAAAATAATATGGTTATTTCAAGCGAGAATGTCGCAGAAATAAAAAAATTAACTGAAGAAATAAAAGATACAACAAAGTCAGTAAGAAGTGTAAATGACTTAAATATAGCAATTAGAGATTTTGAAAAAAGTAGTTTTGAAACAATACGAGAAGTTTCTTCTCTAAAATATCAAGTAGAACAAAAAGATGAAGAAATAAATTATCTTAAAAAAGAAATTTCAACGAAAGACAAGATTATTAGTAAATTACGAGCCGAAAAAGAAACTCTAAAAGAACAGTTACAAAAGTTTAAAGGTTTTTGGCATAGTATTATAAAACATTTTCAAAGTAGACTTGGCTTTGATAAAAATGAACATTATAAATATGTTACAGATGATTTATATAAAAATGGCGTATTTAATGATAATGAAAAAGAAATTGCAACAACTTATTCAAGAAAAATAAAAACACAAGATGAGATCAACACATCAAAGACTAAAAAGAAAAATAATATGGAATTGAAATAAAGGAGTTAATGGTTATGGAAGAAAATAAAGTTGAAAATGTAATAAATATAATTAAAGATATGGATATAAGAACCTGCTCCATTGACAAAATCAAAGATTTGAATGGGTACCCCAGAACCTTGTTACAGACGAAATAAAAGATAAATTAAGACTTGGAATAAGTTTATCTACAAGTGATCGGGCTAATATCTATATAATAAAACCGAAATGTATGAGAAATTCGATACTATATTAAAAGAAATTGATGAAGAATATATAACTACTTTAATAAACTTTGTAAAATATAAACTTGTAATGTTTACATAGTCTGAATTTCAGTAATTGTTTATAACTATACTAAAGCATAAAATAATAGCTCCAAAAAATTAGATAAATTAATTTTTTGGAACTGTTATTCTAATTATAAAACTTGCTCTTGATTATCTTCTATTATTTTATCCTGTACAGGTGTCGAGATAGAAACGTGGTTGTCTTTGTTATTGGCCTTATCTTTAATAGAGATTTCATTTAAAATTTCTTGTAATTCTTCTGGAATTTTTAATCCATAATAATTACCATTTATAGCTTTTTGCAATATTGCTGATAATTTATCTGTAAATGGATGTGTAGAATTTAACCTTTTCTCCACTTCTTGCAAGGTTATAGATTTACTACCACTAAGAATATCTCTTAAAGACCTAATAATCCCTGCATTTGCTAATGAATATAATCCATTGTTTCTTTTTTTATAATTTGTATAAGAAGATGGAGTAATCAGACTGATTTCTGATGGACTATCAATACCATTACTAAATAAATAACTTATTGTATGATAAGGTTTATCATCTACTTCTATTATAGGATCTATTAATGTTGTGGCAGATGGAGTGAATCTTGTTTCTACTGCACTATCACCATGTTTCTCATACATTGTAATAGCATTACTATTAGATTTTCTTTGATGAAAATAATCAAACCCATCTTCTCTAGAATCGATTTTTGTTAATCCGACAATTTCACCGTCTTTTCCATATTGTATAACATCTATATGTGATTGATTATTTTCATCAGATGTTGTAATCATACACATATCTTTGCCTCTTTTAATAATTCTTCGTACTTTATTTTCGTTAGCTAGAAAGTATTGGTATACCTCCCAAGAATTCCCTTCATTAAATATTTCAATGTTACTATATTTTTCAATTTCTTTTTTTATCTTATCAGGAAACATATCATTTTGTTGATATTCTTTTACATCTATTTCTATAATCATATAACCACCTCGTATTAACATTATAGCATAATTCAATTGAAAAGTAAAGAAATCCATTGCTTGCAAGTATCACACCTAAATAATATTATTATTATTTAGGTGTGATACTTGCAAAATTAACAATCTTATGTTAAATTAAATACAATAAATCGAATTATATAAAAGTGAGCATTACATTATTGCATAAAAATTTCGCATACCTGCTCCGTAATGGCTCCAAAAATTACTCCCACGAAATCTTAGAATTGCTTATAGTAAACAGTTTTAGAATTTTGTGGGAGTAAAATATTTCAACTTATTACTATAAATTATAATGCATAATTTTAATAACTATTCATATAATATTAATGTCAAATTTAGTTTGACAAGTTAAATATTATATGTTAAAATATATTTAACTTAACCCTCTACTACTTTTTGTAGTAAGACG
>CAJFJY010000071.1 GCA_904384205.1 uncultured Clostridia bacterium
AACAAAAATATTTAAATTTAAAACAGGAATAGCTTATTTTATTAGTAAAATCAGGCTATTCCTGTTTCCTTTACAATCATTAAGTAAGTTACTTAATGAACAACTTTTAATATATTTCCATTTTTACTTCTTTGCCCTTAAATGCAAATACCATTTTGGTTATATTTGTAAATCCTCTTTCTTTTAAATTTGTTTCATATCCTTTTTCTTCTATTTGTTTTTTTGCATTTTCTATTGTGTCTTCTATTGTTTTTTCTTCCATATCATCTAATACTTTAAATTCCATTATGAAGCTATTTCCATTTTTATCTTTTGGCTCTAACATTATATCATATCTGCCAACACCTGACTCTCTATTTGAATTAACTATATAGTTATCTTTTAGCCCTACTAACATTCCTAATACAAATGCATGATAAAAGTTTTCTGCTGTGTTTTCTCCTACATCCATATAACTAAACATTTCTTTTACTAATATATTAAATTTCTTTTCAAATTCTTTTAAGTTTAATGTTACTAAATCCTTTAATATGCTTCTTAAGTCATTACCTATTACTTTATTTCTAAACCATTCATCTATTATTTGTTGGAATAAAATCTTTATCTCATAATTTGGTATTTTTACTTTATATATGTGCATTGCTAGGTCTACTACTCCTGTTACTTTTAAATACCCTGTTCCTAATAGTAGTCCCCATATATTATCTTCGTTATTTTCTATTCCTACTATTACTGTTTCTAAATTTATTTGTACTTCTATTTCTTCGTCATTTAATAGTCTTTCTATTCTTTCTTTTACTGTTACTGAATTTTTTAATATTAATTTTATTAAATCATTTGAACTTGTATTTACCCAATATGGCACCAATTTTCTATCTGTTAAATAATTTAATATACTCCATGGATTGTATATTCCTGTTGTATTCCCTATTGTATATCCATCATACCATTTTTTTATTTCTTGTTTTTCATCTTCTATATTAAAATCTTCTATAATTTTATCCATTTCTTCTTCTGTAATTCCAAAATCTTCACTAAATTCATTATCTAAGACTGTATAAACTTTAAAATTATTTGCTCCGACTGAATATACTTTCTTTTGCTACTCTACTTACTCCTGTTAGTACTGTTTTTTCTAAGTATGGGTTGTCTTTAAATGTCGTTCCATAAAATGTTTTGAAGAATCTTACTGCTTCATCATAATATCCTTCTACATATGCATCTTGTAATGGTACATCATATTCATCTATTAATAATATTACTGGTTTATTGTATTCTTTATATAATAATCGTACTAGCAATTTTAATGCATTTTGCATATCTATTTCTTCTGCTCTTAAATTTAGAATTTTGCTGAACATCTCTTTCTCTACATCTAAAAGCTTTTCACTTTTTAATAAATAGGCATGGTCTATATATATTTCTACTAATTCTGTTTTTAATTGTATTAGCATTTTTTCAAAATTTGTACTTCTTACATCTTTTAGTGTTACATATATTACTGGATAATATCCTAATTTTGATGTGTATTCTTCTCCTTGCTCCATTATCTTTAAACCTTCAAATAATTCTTTGCTGTCTTTTATTGTACAATCAAAATAATATCTTAATGTACTCATATTTAATGTTTTTCCAAATCTTCTTGGTCTTGTGATTAATAAAATCTCACTTTTATTATCTAATATATGTTTTATATACATTGTTTTATCTATATATAAATATTTTTTTATTCTCATTTTTTTAAAATCACTTGTTCCAATTCCAATATTATACATAAAATCACACTCCATTACTTTCGTTAGTATTTTTGACCTTGATATTATATCGTTATTTTACTACATAAGGAAAAAAATAGCAAGAAATTATTGCTGTTTTTACTAGCTTCATCTCTTGCTATTGGTGCTTCTGCTACACTTAAATTATTTTATAAACTTATTTTAATACATTTACAAATTCACATATTATTTTTTCACCATTTTTATAGAAATTTATATCATATTCATTTTCTTCACTTTTATATGTTTTACTATATAGCCTTCCTTCAGTATATATGCTTTCTTCTACTGATAATTCAAAATCCACACTGCTTTCCCCATATAATTGTTCCGACTCTTCATATTCTTCTTCTGTTATTTCCATATATCCTTCACATACCATTTCAAATTCTTGTATAATATCACTTATTTCTCTTGTTTTATCTCCATATTTACTTAATTCATATTCTGCTTTAAATATATTTAAATTTTCATATGAGCTTCTTACATATATCATTTTCCCTGTTATATCAGATGCTTGTACTTTTGCTTTTACTTCATATTTCCTATTTGCTGTATATTTTGATGATATTTCTTCTTCCGTCTTTTCTGTATTAAATGATAAACTTTCTACATTTTCTATATTTATTAATTCTGATAAATCCACATTTTCTAATAGTCCTGTATTTTCTTCTGTTTTTTTATTATTTGATATTGCAATGATTAGGATAACAATCAATAGCAAAATTCCTGCTATACTTGTTCCTATGATGATTTTTTTCTTTTTATCTGACATATACCCTCCTATTTTTATTTATATTTTATCACTACCTATTTTTATATGATTAGACGATTATTCCAAACAGAATACCCATTGTTGTCCATCCAATTTGACATATTTTCATTTACTATAATATTACATGATGCTGGTACACGCTCAAATATTTGTTGATATTTTGTACATATTTCTGGTATTTCAATTTTTCTTATATCTATTTTTTCTAATTTTCTACAGCCATAAAACATTAAGTTACAATCACTCAAATTTGGAGTTTCAAAACTACATAAATTTGCTTCTTTTAAATTACCACATCCGTTGAATAATTGCTGCATACTTGTTACTTTGTTTGTATTAAAGTTACTTAAATCTATTGATGTTAGATTAGAACAAATAGTAAACATGAGTTCTATATTAGTTACATTGCTTGTATCAAAATTTTTTACATCTATCTCTGTCAAATTACTACACCCCAAAAACATACTATTCATAACTCTTACTTTACTTGTATTAAAATTAGTTACATCTAGCTCTGTTAAACTTCTACAGTTATAAAATGTACTTGTCATGGCGGTTACGTTACTTGTATCAAAATGACTTACATCTAATTCTTTTAAATTTGTGCATCCAGCAAACATCGAATTCATATTCGTTACTTTACCAGTATCAAAGTTCCTAATATCTAAAGTTTCTAAAGTTCCATCCCCGGTAAACATCTTGTTCATATTAGTTACATTTCTAGTATTAAAACTTGATAAATCTAAATTTTTCACTTTACAACTTTCAAACATACAATTCATATTAGTTACATTTCTAGTATCAAAACTACTCACATCTATACTTGTTGCTTTACAGCTTCTAAACATTGCATTCATATTTGTTACTTGACTAGTATTAAAATTGCTTAAATCTAAATTTGTTGCTTGATAATTATCAAACATTCTATCCATATTGTTTACATTTGATGTATTGAAACTACTTAAATCAATACTTTTTGCTTTACAACCACTAAACATCAGTGCCATAGTGGTCACTTTACCTGTATTAAAATTCTTCAAATTCAATTCTTTTACATTGCTACAACCTGAAAACATAGAACTCATAGCTGTAACATTTTCTGTATTAAAATTACTTACATCAATTTCCTCTGCTTTGCAACTTTCAAACATACTAGCCATTCCTGTTACTAATTCTGTATCTAGATGTTCTAAGCCTGTTATTGTTACTTTTCCATTTTCTACTCCTGTCCCTATATTTTTAAACAAATACTCTGATCTACTATTTGCTACCACTCCTCCTTCTCCTGCTATTGTTACATCATAATATCCATTTTCATTTACTTCATACCATGCTAGATATGTTCCATCTTTGCTTTGCGATATATCCCATGTATTTTCATCATCTAAACTATGTCCTTCCAATGATGTAATTATATTAATATTTTGTATTTTTCCTCTTGGCACTTCATTATTTCCTAAAAATCCTCCATCTGCTAAACCACCATTCCAACTAACAGATACTAAAGTTGTATGATCTTTTATTGCATATGGTCCAAAACATTTTTCTTTCTCTATTTCTCCTACTACTATTCTTACCCATAAATAATAATCTCCTTCTTCTGTATCACTACTATTTACTGTTGCTTTCCTTATTCTTCCTGTTCCTTCTAAATTTTTTTCTTCTGTAAATTGGCTATCTTCTGGTGCTACATTATTATCTTGATTCCATGCATATACTAAACTGTATTCTGCTCCCTCGATTAATATTGGTGTTTCTATTGTTATTTCTACTGTTTGGGTTAGTTCTGGTTTTGTATTACTTTCTGGTTTTGCTGTTACTTCTGCTTGTGTTATTAATTCTGTTTCTATTCCTAAATATTCTACATTTCCATTTCTATCTACTTTATATATTCTTTTACTTTCTTCAAATCTTACAAAAAAATTATAGTCTTCTAAATCTATCGTTACTGTTGTTTCTCCTTCTCCTACCATTCTGTCTAACTCTTCTTGAAATTCTTCTTGCTCTAAATCTCCTCTTTTATTTTTCCCCATTGATTGTACAGATGCTCTTCCTATTATTTCTTTTTCATCTGCTATTTCTGTTTTTTCTTTTGCCATTGTTGCATTATTTAATATTCCATTGTCTCCGTGAAATTGTTCCTATTGTTATACTTGCTAATATTATTATTACTATTATTGTTATACATAATGCTA
>CAJFJY010000072.1 GCA_904384205.1 uncultured Clostridia bacterium
TACACCTGTAATCTTAATAAAGAGGGAAATTTGAGTCCGTCCCCATTTTCCCTCACACATATTTTTCTATCTTCAAGACTGTTCTTCCACTTCTTGTTGTTCCTGCATATTCTTTTATTATGAATCTGCCTTTTCCTCTTATTGTAATTATATCGTTTATTTTTAAGTTTTTTGATACTTTTGTTTCGTTTTGTCCATTTACAAATACTCTTTCTTGATTTATGATTTGAACTGCTTTATTTCTAGATGTTTTTGCTAAATCTGATACTATGTTATCAAGCCTTAATGATGGCACTATTATGCTTATTTCTTCTACTTTTATTTCTTGTTTCCTTATGTTTTCTATTTCTTCAATTTCTATTTTTGCATTTTGAAATCTTGTTAGTGTTCCAAGTTCATGTTTTAAACTTTCTGCTATTTCTTCTTTTACAATTATATCTGCTCCATCATTTGATACTAGTATATCTCCTACTTTTTCTCTTTTTACTCCTAATTTAACTATTCCACCTAAATAATTTCTATGTGAATATTTTCCTTTATCTTCTTCTGGTAAGGTAATTCGTATTATTTTAAATATTTTGTTATAGTTTTTTTGTACCATTTCTTCACTATATGATTCTGGATAAAATATTGCTATTTGTCTTTCTGCATTTTCGAATCCTCCATATAAGATATATGAATTATTTTGCGTTTTTCTTAAAAAGTTTTTTACTAATGCAACTTGGTACATGTCTAAAAAATCGCTATTTTCTATTCTATTTCTTTTTTGGCTAAAATCTATTTTGTCTAAAATTTGTGATAACAAGATTTTGTCTTCTTGCTTTTTATATTCGTCTAAAATATTTTGTTTTGTCATTTCTGTTTTCCCTTCTTATATTTTAATTTTGTCTTATTACAGCTAAAAATATATTGAATTATTTGCTATTATTATTTGTTTTTTCTAATTCTTTTAAAATATCATGATATATTTTTTCTTCGTCAAGCCCATATATTTTTTCTAGTTCTGCTACACTTCCATGTTGTATAAATTTATCTGGATAGGCATAGTTTAATATTTTCTTGTCTTTTATACCATTTTCTGTAATAACTTCACTTACTGCTGTTGCTAAACCGTTTATAATTGTTCCATCTTCTATTGTAACAACTATTTTAGTTTTTATTACAAATTCTTTTATTTTTTCTTTGTCTAATGGCTTTAAAAATCTACTATTTATAACAGCTGCTTTTATGTCTTCTTTTTGTAATTTTTCTGCAATTTTCATTGCTCTTGCAACCATTTTTCCAATGGCTATTATTGTTATATCTTCTCCATCTTTTAATAATTCTGCTTTACCTAATTCTATCTGATTTTCAGAATTAAATCTATAATTATCTTCTCCACCTCTTGGATATCTGATAACTACTGGTTTTCCTAAATTTACTGCAAATTCTAACATATCTTCTAATTCTTTAAAGTCTTTTGGTGCTAATATGCTTAAGTTTGGCACTAACCTAAAAAATGCCATATCTAATAGACCTTGATGTGTTTCTCCATCTGCTCCTACAACTCCTGCTCTATCTACACACATAACTACTGGTAATTCTTGTATTGCTACATCATGGATTACTTGATCATATGCTCTTTGGTAAAAAGATGAATATATTGGAACTACTGGTATCATTCCTGCTTTTGCCATTCCTGCGGCAAATCCAATTGCATGTTGTTCTGCAATTCCTACATCAAAGAATCTATCTGGATATTGTTTTTGAAATTCTGTTAGTCCTGTTCCATCTTTCATTGATGCTGTTACAGCAACTATTTTAGGATTATTTTTTGCAAGTTCTACTAATTTCTTACCAAATACTTTTGAATAGTCATCTTTTTTCTTTGATTTTGACTCCCCTGTTTCTATATTAAATGGTCCTGTTGAATGGAATTTATCTGGATTTTCTTCTGCTATTTTATATCCTTTTCCTTTTTTAGTTAATACATGTACTAATACTGGTGCTTCTACTTGTTTACTTAATCTCAATATGTTTTCTAGCTCTTGTATATTATGTCCATCAACAGGTCCTAAATATGTAAATCCTATATCTTCAAAAAACATTTTAGGTATTATCAATTGTTTTATACTTCTTTTGACTCTACGTACTACTCTTACAAATGGCTTTCCTACTAATGGTATTTTTAATATTATTTTTTTAGCTGATATATTAGATTTTGTATATAATTTTTTCGTTCTTAATTTACTTAAGAACATATTTAATCCACCAACATTTTTGGAGATACTCATTTCATTGTCATTTAATATTACTGTCATTTTACATTGGCTATATCCAGCATCATTTAAAGCTTCTATTGCCATTCCACCAGTTAATGCTCCATCTCCTATTACTGCTACAACCGAATTTTCTTTTCCCATTATATCTCTTGCTCTTGCCATTCCTAATGCTGCTGAAATTGATGTACTACTATGCCCTGTGTTAAAACAATCTGTTTCAGATTCTTTAGTTTTAGGGAATCCTGCTATTCCATTTAGCTTTCTTAGTGTTTTTAGTTCTTCTTTTCTTCCTGTTAATATTTTATGAACATATGTCTGATGCCCAACATCCCAAATTATTTTATCATCTGGCACATTATATACACTATGTAATGCTATTGTTAATTCAACTACTCCTAAATTTGAAGCTAGATGCCCTCCATTTTCTGATACTATTTCTAATATATATTTTCTTATATCTTTTGCTAGTTCTTCCTTTTCTGCTATATTTAGCTTTTTTAAATCTTCTATTGAATTTATTTTTTCTAACATTTCTACCACCAAATTTAATAATTTAGTCTATTTTATCACATTTTCTAGGATTTTTAAAGAGTAAAATATAAAACATTAAAAGTTGAGACGAATTTTTAATTTAATTCTCAACTTTTAATTAATGTAATATTCTATTTTTACAGATATACTATTCTTTAATTGTATAATATATTTTTCCTGCATCATCTGTATTTTTTTGTAAACCTATAGTATTTTTTAAGCACACTATTGGACGGAAACCGGCATTATTGCCAGCATAAGCATCTATATTCATATGAGTATTTGCATCTAATCGATATACATTGAGACTAGAAGATGCAGCTGGGCTAGCAATCCTTAATGCATATGCATTTTTATTACCAGAAGGAGCTATATATAATTCATCCATTTGTATCATTCCTAATATAAAATCACTCCAAGAGTCACTTTCTGTTTTTTTTATTTGGTATCCTACTGCACTTGTTGCTTCTGCCATATATCCTGTATCATATTTTTCATTATATGATTTAAATAACAGCTCTAATGTTGGTCCTCCTATTGCATACTCTGCATTATCACCTGCAAAGTCTTTCCATGCCACTGTATCTAACATATATGCTACTGCCTTTATATTAGCATTTGTACTTGTATAACCTTTTGAAAAATAACTATTACTCCATTTTTTCAATCGTGCTTCTATATCATCTGTACCTTTGTAATCTTCTAAAATATTAGTAAGGGCTGCTCCTCTTGGATACGCACTTCCTCCATCTGGCTTATTAGTTGTAACTACTCTATTTCCATTTGCATCTTTTTTAGTGCTATATGGTATGTATTGCCTTTCTATATATTCATTTGCTATTATATAAATATTATTTTCATCTGCATAAAAAATTTGCCATCCATCTGCTTTAGCTTTAGTTTCATCTGCAGTTTTATATCCTTTTAATTCTGCTCCATAATATTCACTTTTATCTTCGGAATTTGCTATTAGATCTGCTGTTATTCCTCTTAAATAGTCATCTAATTTTCCTTCTATTACGTAGCTTGGCTCGTTTGTCGTTATTGCTCCTGTCTCCATGTTTACTTTACTTGGATCTGAAATTATTTTATCTTCTATTAATTCATTTATTACATCTTCTATTGTTGGATTAGTTTTACTTCCTTCCGTTTTTACTATTGCAACATCTATCTTTTCTTGCCAGTTAGATATTTCTGTATCTTTTTTAGCCTTTCCTACATTGTTTAGTATTCCATCGTCTCCGTGAAAGAGTTCCTATTGTTATACTTGCTAATATTATTATTACTATTATTGTTATACATAGTGCAAGCAATGTAATTCCCGAGTTTTTATTTTTTAGATTCCTACTTGGTTTTTTACTTAAGCTTTCTGCTCTTATGTAATGTCTTTTTGTTATTTTTTGGTAAATTTCTTTGTTTTTGCTCTTCTTTTGCATATTTGCTCCTCCTTTTACTAATCATTAAGTAACTTACTTAATGATTGAATTCTAAAAGTATAATAGCAATAAAAAACAGTAATGTCAATAGTTACAAAGTATAAAATTTAAAGTAAAA
>CAJFJY010000073.1:0-4281 GCA_904384205.1 uncultured Clostridia bacterium
ATTTGTTTGTGAGCATAAGAAGATCTATTTGTTAAGTTTGGTAATTTTTCTGGTATATATAAAGACAAAACACCATCTTGTAAGTTTGCTTTATAATCATTATCAATAAAATGAATTTCATTATCGAGCATATTATTATTTAGATATCTAACTTGTTCATATATTTCAAATCTTATTTTTTCTAAATTATATAAAAACCTTTCAAGTTTCTTTTCTGTCCCACTGATATAAGGGAATTTTAAAACAGTATTTAAAGATACATTTAGTTTTTGCAATAGATTATATAATTCGTTTGGAATTAGCATAAAATCATCTCCTTTCTTAAATTAAAAATAAAAAAGACTTATATGTTCCAATCGTTGTTGGCATATAAGCTATCAAAATCTTGTATAGAATATTTTCGTTCATTATAGTTAGAAGTAGTATTTTTATAATTATTATATTTATTATTATTTATATATTTGTTGGTTTTGACAATATTATTAGTATAATTTTGACTAGAAGTATAGTCATTTTTTGAAATAGAGGTAGTTGATTTTGAATAGTTGGGATTGTCATATTTGACTAATGGTATTATTTTTCTACTAATAATTTGCCTTGTTGTATCTTGAAAATTTGTTATGACTTGCACATATTTTTTTCTTGATAAACTACTTATTAATTTTGATACTCTTGTATCAGATAAATTTACTATATTTGCGATATATTTATTTGTAATAGTGCAATAATTTTCATTTTTACTAAAAAATAGTATTAGGGAATAGATATATTTTTCTTTATCACTTAATTTTTCATTTGTGAGGATTTCATAAGGTATCCATAGACCTTTTAAATTATTTTCTTGCATAATTTCACCTTCTTTCGTAAAAAAATAACAGATAGAAAATAAAATTCTATCTGAATATATGTATTAAAGTATTCTTACTAAAATTTCTTTGCTTTTTCCAATACATTTATTATCTTTAACAAGGAAAGCTTGAACCCAATGCGTTCCTGTGTAAGAGGTAGATTCATGTCTACCAAAATGAGAAAGATTAGAAGATTCAAAACCTCCTCTAAGGCAATTGGCATTTTTGGCTTCTTCACCTGTATTAACTACTTGCCAATAAATTTTGGAAGAATCAGAAAATACTTTCCCACCAATTACCTCAAAATCTATATCTATATTTTTATGTAAGTAGCTATTTCCATCTGGATTGTATTCAATAATATTTTTATTCTTATCTAAACATTTTACCTTTACATCCAATTTTGTTAAAGGATAAGAATAATCCCAACGAGGTGCTTCTTTATGAGAAACATTGAATATGCTTAATGCACCATTATATATTGAGTCAATAAGATTTCTAGTTGATGAAGTATCCTTTGGAAATTCTGTTCCTAGAACTTCTCTCCAACTGTCATTTGAAAAATTTGTACTTTCTAACAAATTGATATGTTTACATATTTTATTATAAAAGGACTTATATTCATCAAATTTATAACCATCAGATAAATTATTGGTAGGTATTCCTGGATCATAAACGGAAGGTTTTACATTAATGTCAATATATGGTTTGAATGTATTTTTTATCTTTATTAAAGTATTATACACTATTTGTTCATATTTGTCGTTGCAATCTGCTAAATTGTCAGCTATAATTTTTTCTAAAGTAATACCTTTAGGATATTTAAGAGTAGTAGGACAATGATTCTTTCTCCACCATTTCATTATTTTTACGATTCTAACAAATTTATTATTGTTATCTTTATTGGCTTGTGTGCACCAATCTAAATGTCCTTTGGGGTTTGTATCAATCCAAGTTCCATCTATTTTATTTCCTATTTGTAATAAGTTGGAATTTTCTTTATAAATCATTGGGACTACATCGATTTCAATTCCTGATAATTCGATTCCTATAGATCTGCTTTGTTTGGTAACTTTATCATACTTTTCTTTTAAAACATCAAATAACTCATTTAGAACATCTTTAGAATTATCTGTATTTTTGTATTTAGTAATGACTGCAATATCTACATCTGGTTTTCCATCATATAAACTAGGTCTGACACATGTATGTTTAGCATAAGAACCAGTTAAAAAAGTTTCTTTTACAATATCCTTATATTTTTCATGATTCGCTAAATAGTTTCTTAATGTATTTTGTACACTAGAAATATATTCCTTTGTTGTCTTTGATGGTTCAATATTATTTAAAAATGTTTCAAAATTATTTTCTTTACTCATATTTAAAATTCCTCCTCAGTATTAAAATTGAATGAATCTAATGCATTTGCATATTGTCTTATATCAAGTGCTGCTACTGTGCCAATCTTGTGAAGTTCATTTTGTAAGTAGAAAAATAAACCTAATATAGCTTCATTTTCAGGAGTGTTTTTTATATCTATTATTGCATTACTGTCATTTTTTAAAACATAGCATGTACCTTTATTTATGGAGCAACAAATATCAATATTAGTATATTGTTTTAAATGTTTATTTAAGGTATGAAAATCTATATCCATATTAGTTGCTAATAGTAACCCAATTATTTTAGTAAGATTTCTAGGAGGTACTTTTTTACCAGAAGATATCATACCTCTAGAAGAACGATATAAGTTTTTTACAGATTGAATTTTATTTTGAGTATATTCTAAATAAGACCTATTTATTGTTTGTTTTACTTCAGCAACTGCATAGACTGCTTCAGCAGGTATGTACATTTCGTGTGCTTTAGTTGTCATTATTAATGGTGAATATAATGCATCATATATTATAATATCGATTTGATCACTTTCGTTTCCATTACTATCAATAACATATCCTTTTGTAATTTTATATTTTTCAGGTAAAATACTTCTTAAAAATTCTTTCCAACTTTCTTCTGATGAATCTCCTTTACCAGTAGGATGTTCTATATCCATACATTCTTTTAAATCAGATAATAATTTATCTTGTTTTCGTAATAATAAATTCCCAATTTTAGTCATTATATAAATCCTTTCCTAAAAAATTATTTCAAATATTCACTCAAATCTTCTACTAACATAAAAACCGTAGTGCAAGGATTTTTACTTGCATTAGAAGAATCACAATTAAATTCTTCATATATTTCTTTACAGTTTTTAATAGCACTTTCCAATCTATTATCTTTTGTTACTTTCTCGAAAATTTCTTTATCATTTTTAGAATAATTACCTAAATCAGCATTTTGAAATTCTTTCTTTAGTTCTTTTAAAGTATTATTTTTTGATAGGGGAGTAGTAATCTTTTTAAAATGTGATAATAACCAAATTTCAAAATTTGGATTAGACCAAGCAGACTTATATTCATTTAATTTGATTGCATTATCAAATTGCTCATCACTATAATCATCTTTATCAAATACTACCCAAACTTGTCCATAAACTTTTGGAGATTTATTTATGTACTGTTTTGTATATTTAACTAAACTTTCAGTATTTAAGCCAGTACCCTTTATTTTTATAGCAGGTACAATACTGATTCTATCTCCAAATTTTTCATTTATCTTTTGTTTTAAACCATTAAAATAATTAGGCTCTGTTTCTTTACCTTCACAGATAATAAGGTAGTTAGGTGGTGCTAATTTTTTAGAAGCTACCTTATTTCTGCTTTTATCATGATTTCTCATTGGTATCTATATTAAATTCTTCAAATACTGGAATAGCACCATATCTTCCAGTTATATAATCCTTATTATAAGTTGCATCATTTCTAACTTTGGTATTGTCAATTTTATAATCAGATAGAGAAAATAATTCAGAAACACCATAGTTATCTTTTTCAGTAAACCAAATTTCATCTCTTCTAAAAGTTTCTTTATTTAAGTTTGTTATATCATGTGTTGTATAAATCAACTGACCATTACCAATATTTTTTTCTTTATCATGAAATAAATTAATAATATATCTTGTTAAAAGAGGGTGTAGTTTAGCATCTAATTCATCAATAAATAATCTACTTCCATCTTCTAATGCATCCATTATAAAGTTATACAAATAAAACATTTTTAAAGTTCCTTTTGATTCTAATGAAAAAGGTAAAAGTGTTTTTTCTCCATTTTCATTTTTATGGACAGCTTTTAATTCTATTCTTGAAAGTACGCCATTATTAATATCTTTTATATCTCTTGTTTTTACCTCAATATCATCAATACCTAAATCAAATACTTTTATAAACTCGACTAATCTTTTTTTGTATTCTTTATCATTAATAATTTTTGAAGATATTAAATGATTAATTCTATTTTCAAATTTAGGATTTCCTAAATCTAAGTAATA
>CAJFJY010000073.1:4289-4819 GCA_904384205.1 uncultured Clostridia bacterium
TCAACATCAAATTTGTTTATTTTAGCTTTATAAGATTTATTGAATTTAACCTTATTTTCATCTCTATCAAAAATAGGGATAGATTTGTTTACTTTTTTAACATATAACCATTCAGAAACAATAACTTTATTCTTTATCTCAAATCCATACTGATATATTTTTTTGTTTTCAGCTAAAAAAGTAACTTCTAATGCAATTGGTTCATTTCTAGTTTTTTCATCAAAAGAAAAGTTATAATAGTTGTCTATTTCAGAACTGTTCATATTTGTGTCATCGCTAATCATTAATTTTTCTTTCATAAATTCAAATGCTTCTAATACATTAGTTTTTCCACTTGCATTCGCACCATAAATAGCAGCAACCTTTAAATATTTTTTATCTTTAATAATAATTGTATTATATTCATGTTCCTTAATAGAGGCTGCTTCCATATCTAAACAATTTTCATTTTTAAAAGATTTGAAGTTTTTAAAATTAAATTTTATTAACATTGTTCTCATCTCCTATAATAGTATTATATGAATTTTTAT
>CAJFJY010000074.1 GCA_904384205.1 uncultured Clostridia bacterium
TAATCCTTTACTACTTTACATTAAATTTTCTTTACAATCATTTATTTAATGTAATTTTAACTTTTAAAATTGATTGTAAATATATTATACGAGGAGAATTGTTTTGAAAACTTTTTATGGAGGTACTTTTATTGATAAAAAATTATTGGAGGAAGCAGGCAAAAATTATCCAATAAAATTAGAGTATTACAAAAACATTAATGAAGATGAATTAGTAGGAGGTAAAAAAAGCAAATTTGGTATTAGTGTAGTAAAAACAGAATATATGCCTGAAAACACGAAAGTAGAAACCAAAAACATAAAATATCTTTCAAATGATGAAGAAAAGATTGAAAAAGTTTTAGAAATATTTAAAAAGAATCAAGTCACTCCAATAGGAGTAGAAGATGTAATTTCTGATTTATACAAACAAGTATTTTAAAGTAGTAATCGCAAAAATTCAAAAAGTTCAACAATTGTATTAAAATTCATTTTATATTAATTATATAAGCATTTCTAATCTCAAATAGATTAAAACTCATTATATTATTTTCAGAATTACCCCAATATAATAAATAGTAAATTGTTTATAGTAATCAATATATTAAAACTTGTACAAAAAAGCATTAAAAACAACAAAAATTAAGCAAATTTTCAATAAATTATTAGAAAAACTTGCAAAATTTGAAAAATTATTTTATTATACTATAATAGCGAAAAAAATAATAAAATAAAAATAGGAGAGATTCAAATGGCTGATAAATTAATAATAGTAGAATCACCTGCCAAAGCGAATACAATAAAAAAATTCCTAGGTGGAAGTACAAAAGTCGTTGCATCTATGGGACATATAAGAGATTTACCAAAATCAAAATTAGGTATAGACATAGAAAATGATTTTGAACCACAATATATAAATATAAGAGGAAAAGGAGACTTAATCAAAAGCTTAAAAAAAGATGCAGACCAAGCAAAAAAAGTATATCTTGCAACTGACCCCGATAGAGAAGGAGAAGCAATTGCATGGCATTTATCTAAAATACTAGAAGAAGACAAAAACAAAATTACAAGAGTAACATTTAATGAAATAACAAAAACAGCAGTACAAAAAGCAATGAAAAATGCAAGAGATATAGATATAAATTTAGTTGATGCACAACAAGCAAGAAGAGTTTTAGATAGAATAGTTGGATATAAAATAAGTCCATTATTATGGAAAAAAGTAAAAAGAGGACTATCAGCAGGAAGAGTGCAATCAGTTGCCGTTAAATTAATAGTAGATAGAGAAAATGAAATAGAAAACTTTATACCACAAGAATATTGGAATATATTTGCAGATTTACAAGAAGATAAAACAAATAAAATATTCCAAGCAAGATTCTTTGGAAAGAACGGAAAAAAACAAGAACTTCATACAAAAGAAGAAGTAGATGAAATATTAAAAAATATAGATGGGGCAAAATACATCATAACAGAAATTAAAAAAGGAGAAAAGAAAAGAACACCAGCTCCACCATTTACAACAAGTACAATGCAACAAGAAGCATCAAGGAAATTAGGATTCACGCTAAAAAGAACAATGGCAACAGCACAAATACTATATGAAGGAGTCAGAATACCAGAAAGAGGAACAGTAGGACTAATAACATATATGAGAACAGACTCAACAAGGATATCAGAAGAAGCAAGAGCAGCAGCTAAAGAGCAAATCATAAATCACTATGGAGGAGAATACTATGAAAATAGATATTATAAAACAAGTAAAGATGCCCAAGATGCACACGAAGGTATTAGACCAACATATGCTGATATACATCCAGATGATATAAAAGATTCAGTAACAAGTGATCAATATAAATTATATAAATTAATATATAATAGATTTATGGCAAGCCAGATGAAATCAGCAGTATATGACACAATGGCAGTAACAATAAAAGCAAATGATTATGACTTCAAAGCAAATGGGCAAAACTTAAAATTCAAAGGATTTATGACATTGTATGTAGAAGGAACAGATGAAAAGCAAGAACAAGAAGAAGGAATGTTGCCAGAACTAAACGAAAACGAAGAATTAAAACTAAAAAAATTAGATCCAAAACAAAGCTTCACAGAACCACCTGCAAGATATACAGAAGCAAGCCTAGTAAAAGCATTAGAAGAAAAAGACATAGGAAGACCAAGTACATATTCGCCAATAATAACAACAATACTAGAAAGAAGATATGTAGAAAAAGTACAAAAACAATTACATCCAACAGAATTAGGAAAAGTAGTAAACAAATTACTAACAGAAAATTTTTCAGAGATAATAAATGTAGAATTTACAGCAGAAATAGAAAATGAATTTGATGAAATTGCAGAAGGTAAAGAAGAATGGAAAAAAATGATACGAGAATTCTATGGACCATTTGAAAAAGAATTAGAAGAAGCAGAAAAAAATCTAGAACATGTAAAAATAGAAGATGAAGTATCAGATGTCAAATGTGAAAAATGTGGCAGAATGATGGTGTACAAATATGGAAAATATGGAAAATTCCTAGCATGTCCAGGATATCCAGAATGTAAGAACACAAAACCAATAGTAGAATACATAGATGAACCATGCCCAAAATGTGGAGGAAAAGTACAAGTAAGAAAAACAAAAAGAAGAAAAAATTACTACATCTGTGAAAATAACCCAAAAACTTGTGACTTTATATCTTGGAACAAACCTAAAAAAGGTGAAAAGTGGGAAATAGCAGACAATACAGAAAATTCAAAAGAGAAAGCAAAAACAACTAAAAAGAAAAAAGCAACAAAAACAACTACAACAAAAAGAAAAACAAAAACTAGTAACAGCAAGTAAGAAAAGTGGCTTCGCCACATGTGCATTTCGCTTCGCGAATATGCACAGCCAAGGAAACTTAACCTTGTTGCTCCGGAAATTTCTTGCGAAATTTCCTATGCAATAAAAAGAAAAGGCTTAGCAAAAATAACCAATGCTAAGCCTTGACAACAAGCAAGATTTCTGTTATTATAATAAATGCAAATTGCAGGTATAGTTTAGTGGTAAAACGAGACCTTGCCAAGGTTTAGTCACGAGTCCGATTCTCGTTACCTGCTCCATAGGGATTAAGGGACGTATCTCAAAATCCCTACGTTTATCAAATAAAATTTGATAAACGTATAGCTAGAATCGCTACTGCCTTTGTAATTTCATAAAATGAAATTACAAATCGGCGAGAAGAAAAATTGACAAGCAATTTTTCTTAGGAATTTTGGAGGACAGATCTTAAATTTTTTTCAATAATTAAGGAATTTTTACTGTCCTTATTGAATATTTATTAATATATTAAATTTACATGGCGACATAGCCAAGTGGCTAAGGCACGAGTCTGCAAAACTCTGATCCCCGGTTCGAGTCCGGGTGTCGCCTCCAATTTGAATCAGTTTAGACGGTTATTATAAAGCATTACAAAATATTACAGACAACCAAAGTTATTAGAAGTACTACCTTTGAAAACAGTATTTTTTTTTATATTTAATACACAGTATTATAGAATATCATAGGCATTGCAATAAAATTGCAGTAATAATTTTTAAATAAAAATAACACAAGTAGGGGAAAAATTATGGGAATAAAGCAAGAAAATGAAATAACAATGAAAGTGAATTGTGGAATAAGTGAACTATGTCGAATTTTAGAAGATAAAGGATTTACAGTTGTAGATAGATTTACAATGAATGATATATTTATGATACCAAATACTTTAAAAAGTAAGATAAAAGAATTAACTAGTAGAGAGATTCTAAAAGATGCAATACTCATAAGAGATATGGAAAATCAATTTAAAGAAAATAGAAATAAAAGAATTACTTTTAAAAAGAAAGAATTCAACAAAAGTGGTGATATACTAAGTCAAGAATCCATTAACTGTGATATTTTTAATATAGATGAGGGTGTGAACCTTTTTCAAGCAATTCATTACTTTAAAATAATGAATATTAAGGAAAGGGATATAGTTTATGGAAAAGAAGACTTTGAAATAGCTATAAAAGATATAGAGAATGGAGACAATTTAATTGAAGTCGAGACAGTATCAAATAATGACAATATAGATACAATAGAAAAATTAAAAACACAAATTAT
>CAJFJY010000075.1 GCA_904384205.1 uncultured Clostridia bacterium
GTACCAGCAGGAAGTGTAAAAACAGATTTAAGGAGTGAATTTGTAGCACAGGGAATAAATCAGACATTACACAGAATATACCTACAAGTAGACTGCCAAGTAACAATAGTAACTCCATATGACGAAATATCAAAAGAAATTTCAAATCAGGTATTGTTAATAGAAAATGTTATCATTGGAAATATACCAAGTACTTATTTAAACATTGAATAAATTGCCAAGAGGGTGCCAAGAGGGACGGGGCTTTTTGGCAATTCTTTGTGTCAATGGGTGTCAATGGGGACGTAGATTTTTGACACCCTCTTGGCAATTTTTGCAAAATGTAGTAAAATTATGTAAGTTAGTAAAGTAGAAAAGGAATGAAATAGAAATGAATAAAAAAGTATTATTAGGAATGAGCGGAGGAGTAGATAGTTCAGTATCAGCATTATTATTGAAAAAGCAAGGATATGAAGTAATAGGATGTACAATGATATTATGGAAAAATGCAAACACAGAAAAATCAATAAACGATGCAAAAAAAGTATGTGAAAAGCTAGATATTGAACATCACACATATGACTTAAAAAATGAATTCAAGAAAAATGTAATAGATTATTTTATAAACGAATATAAAAACGCAAGAACACCAAATCCATGTGTAGAATGTAATAAATTTATGAAATTCGGAGAATTTTACAAAATTGCAAAAACTTTAAGTTGTGATTATATAGCAACAGGACATTATGCAAGAATTGAATATTCAGAGAAATATAATCAAAAAGTATTAAAAAAATCATCAGAAAACAAAAAAGACCAGACATATTTTTTATATAATATATCTAATGAAGTATTAGAACATACCATATTTCCATTGCAAGAATTCACTGAAAAAGAGGATATTAGAAACATTGCAAAAAATGAAGGATTAGAAATAGCGGAAAAAAAGGACAGTCAAGAAATCTGTTTTATACAAGACAATGATTATCAAAAATTTTTAAAAGAATATGGAAACTTAAAAAATAAAGCAGGAGATATAGTATTAAAAACAGGAGAAGTATTAGGAAAACATACAGGAATATTTAATTACACAGTAGGTCAAAGAAAAGGATTACAAATATCATATAAGGAACCACTATATGTTTTAGAATTAGATTTAGAAAGGAATAATGTAATAGTGGGAACAGAAAAAGAACTATATAGTAAAAAATTATATGCAGAAAATTTGAATTGGATGGTTAATATAGATAAAGAAAAAGATATAGAATGTTATGCAAAAATAAGATATAGAGCAAAAGAAGCAAAAGCAAAATTGAAAGTACAAGCCGATAAAGTAGAAGTGATTTTTGATGAACCACAAAGAGCAATAACAGGTGGACAATCAGTAGTATTTTATGATGAAAATGGAATTGTACTTGGTGGAGGAATAATATGTTAAAGATCTATACTATGAAAGGAATGAATCAATTATGAATGAACTGTATAAAGAAACACAATTCATTTTAAATAAATATAAAATAAGTGCAAATAAAAAACTTGGACAAAACTTTTTAATAAATGAAGAGGTAGTTCAAAATATAATAAATAGCAGTAATATAACAGAAAATGATTTAGTAATAGAAATAGGACCAGGATTAGGAACATTAACAAAAGAAATTTTAAATAAAGCAGGAAAATTAATATGTGTAGAATTAGATACAAAAATGATTAAGATCTTAAAAGATAGATTTTCTTTATATAAAAATTTTGAGTTATTAAATCAAGATATTCTAAAAACTGATTTAAAAACGATAATTCATAATGAAAAGAAAAATAATAATCTAAAAACAGCAAAAATAATAGCAAACTTGCCATATTATATTACAACACCAATAATTATGAAATTATTAGAAGAAAAACTAGATCTAGAAAGTATAACAGTTATGGTACAAAAAGAAGTAGCAGAAAGATTAATAGCAGTACCTGGACCAAAAGAAAAAAACACGGGAGCAATAAGTTATACAGTATTGTATTATGCTTCATCACAAAAAATAATGGAAGTAGATAAAGAAAGTTTTATTCCAGCACCAGAAGTTCAATCAGAAGTTATAAAATTAGACATTAGAAAAGACCCCATTGTAAAAGTAAAAAAACCAGAATATATGTTTAAAATAATAAAATTTGCATTTATGCAAAGAAGAAAGACTATACTGAATTCATTAACAAATGCAAATATATTTAAAAATAAAGAAGAAGGTATTAAAATTTTAGAAGAAATAGGTCTAAGTGAAAATGTAAGAGCAGAAAATTTGAGCATAGAAGATTTTGCAAAAATTGCTGATTTAAATTTTGTATAAGGAATTGAAGTTACAAAAATTATATGATATAATTATAAAGAATATTATATAAGGAGGAAAAGTGGTATATATATTTTGATTATCAAGAAAAGTTTTACATAACAAAAATATTAATATATCATTAAGTATAGAATGAATCAAATATTAGTGACAAAAAAATTATATATAACGCCTGAATTAAAAAGAAAAAAGAAAATATATAAAGTATATTTGATTATATCTGTATTTCTAATATGTATACTAACATCTATATACATATATGCCGAATATGATAGAAACAAAAGCGAACAAGTATCACAAGAGATTTTATCAGAACTTGAATCAGAAGACAATACAATAGCAAATTCTAATGTATTAGTAGTAGCATTAAGTAGTGATTATGTAGATGATACAGAAATTGATGTAAGTCCAAATAATGAAGAAACATCAACAGATAATAATAAATATACAGAAACAATAGCAGGATATAATTATGCAGTTGTAGCAACAATAAATATCCCTAAAATCAATGTACAATATCCAATATTTAAAGGAGAAACAGGATCAAAAGAAGAAACAACAGCATTATTAAAATATTCACCAATTGAATTTTGGGGACATGGACCAAATAAAGTTGGAAACTTTTGTGTAGCGGGACACAACTATAGGAATACAAAATTCTTTAGTAAAGTTCCAACATTAGAGAACGGAGATATCATAGAAATAACTGCAGATAATGTAACTGTAAAATACGAGGTTTATGATAAATTTCAAGTAGACCCTAATGATAACAGTTGTACATCTCAGCTAACAAACGGAAAAAGAATAGTTACTCTAATAACATGTACAAATGATAATAAGGAAAGAGTAATTGTTCAAGCAAGAGAAATATAATTATATAGTAACAAAAAAATAATTCTTTCATAATATATAAAAACAATGTATATGGGAGGATTATTTTTTATGGCAAAGATAATAGTATTTAATAATGATACAGATAGAATGGAAACATATTACAGAGGAGAAAACGAACCAATGCCATATAATACAAATGGAACACTAAGAGTAAGAGAATTCAGAGGATCAAGTAAGTCAAATACATTATGGACAACAAAAAGAACAATGCAAAGTTGGAATAGCCAAAGATATATTTTTGGAGGACCAATACCAGTAGGATTCGCATTTAAAAGACCATATGAGCGGAGGTCATGGAAACCAAAGTCATGACTGAATACATGCAGTTGAACAAATAAAAATTTGTAATAGAAGATAGATAACATTTGTGTTTTTAGAGGTAAATTTTAAGTATTAGCGAGTGTAAATGCTAATGTTTAATTTTATAGAAAAAATTTCTAATAATTGGATGTAAACTGATTGACAAAAGAACAAAAGTTTGATAGTATATAGTAAATAAATAGAGGTGAATTTAAAAATGAGCAACAAAGATTTATATATAAGAAGTAGTTCAGCAGAATTTCTAATATTTGAACAACAGAAAAAAGAACATGGAATTGAAGTGCGTTTTGAAGATGGAGATTTATGGCTTACTCAAAAGGCATTGGGAGAATTATTTAATACTACAAGAAATAATATAACTATGCATCTTCAAGATATATATAGTAGTAATGAACTTGACGAAAATTCAACTAGTAAGGATTTCTTACTAGTTCAAAAAGAGGGAAATAGAGAAGTAAAAAGAAAAGTAAAGTATTACAATTTAGATGCAGTAATCTCTGTTGGATATAGAGTAAATACA
>CAJFJY010000076.1 GCA_904384205.1 uncultured Clostridia bacterium
AATTCATGATATAATTTAATTGTAGGTGCTTTTGGTAGAATCGAGGTTAACTATGAAAAATCCAAATATTAATAAACATCTTACCTTTGAAGAAAGATGTAAAATAGAAGAATATATCAACAAAGGTTTTAGAAAATACCAAATAGCAAATGAATTAAACAAAAGTCAATCTACAATTTTAAGAGAAATACGAAATAATAGACTTCTTAAGCCACGAAAGATTTTTAATGAAAATCCTTTTAATTGCATTCATCTTAAAGATTGCAAAGTTTGTACTGGTAAATGTAAATACTATGAAACTGAAAAATGTAATCGTAGAGATAAATTCATTGGTGCTTGTAACAATTGCCCAGATATTAAAAAGTGTAAATTAGACCAGTATTTTTACAAAGCTAAATTCGCTCATGAAAAGTATAGACAAACTTTGGTGGATGCAAGACAAGGTGTTAATTTAAATACTTCTGAATTGTTTGAAATAGCCCATATCATCTGTCCCTTAATTGATAAAGGACAATCTCTCTATACAATATTAAACAATCATTCTGAAATTAAATTAAGTGTTAAAACACTGTACAACTACATAGAAATGGGATTGTTTAAAGATTGGGGTATTACTAATCTTTCATTAAAGAGAAAAGTTAAAAGAAAAATTAGAAGTAAAAAACTTAAGAAAAGAAACGAACCTGCTAATTACACTGGAAGAAAATATGAAGATTATCTTCAATTTAAAGAAGATAATCCTGATGTTCCTACTACTGAAATGGATACTGTTTACAATAATCAAGCTGGTCCATATATTCAAACTTTTATCTTTGAAAATACTTCTTTAATGATAGGAATATTACATACTGAAAAAACTGTTGATTCAATGTCCAAAGCATTAGATTTAATTCAAGATAAATTAACAGCTGAAGAATATCAAAAGATATTTTCACTACTTTTAACAGATAGAGGAACCGAATTCGCAAAACCTATTCAATTCGAAGTAAACATTAATACGGGAGAAATTAGAAGTAAAATATTTTACTGTGATGCACAAATGTCTAGTCAAAAACCACATGTAGAAAACAACCATAATTTTGTACGAGAAATACTACCTAACGGTCAAAGTTGGACAAACCTAACACAAGAAAAAGTTAACTTAGTCTTTTCTCATATTAATTCAACGCCAAGAAAGTCACTTGGTGGAAAGACACCTTATGAAATATTTTCATTCTTGTATGGTAAAAATATATTAAAGAAATTAAATATACAAAAGATAGCAAAAGACGAGGTTAACACCACTCCTCGCCTTTTAAAATAAAACATTAAAAATCTTTAAAACCAAAAGCACTTACATAACAAAATATCTCAAATAGGCAAAGTTGAATTTAGTCTTTCACAAAAAAATCCAAATTTGATTTTGCTTGTTTGCTATGCAAATTTTCTCTTGAATTCAATTTAATTTTACACTAATTTAAGCATAAAAGCAATATTTTGATGTCAAAATATTGCTTAAAAATTGCACTTTATTAGTAAATTGCACTTACTTTTTCGAAATTGCATTTAACTTTTCAATTGACCTTTTTTATTTTTCAAAGGTCTCGAATTTGTGACCTTTGCATTTTACACATATATAATCCTTTTTGGTTAATTATTCTCTATATAATTCTAAGTTTCTTTTAACTTTAACTATTATTATACAATCAAAAAAAAATGAAGTTGTATTTTTTTACAAATTCATTTTCTAAATATGTGAAAATTTTATTTTTACTAAATTGTTGTTAGGAGGAAACCTTTGCTATTACTATATTTTATTTTTTCGTCATAAGAGAACAAAACTGTTATTACTAGTGCAATTAAAGTTATTCCTCTTTCTTTTGTTGTTTCTTTTCCTGCTTTTTTCACTTTTACCCCCATTCCTTTCTTTTGTTTTTTATTTTCATTATTTTTCATTAAGTAAGTAACTTAATGATTAAATTTATAAATAGATGATAACAATAAAATATTGAAAAGTCAATAAAAAATCAGAAAATATTTTTATATTTTATATAAAAATTATTTATTGTAAAAAATCGGGAAAATACCGAAATATAAGCAAATTTTATTAATACCCAAAACCTTAAGTTACTTACTTAACGAAAATATTTAATTTCATTTACAATTTTTTATAAAAATTAAAAATCCCAGAAATTATATTATATTTTCTGAGATTTCTTTTTTAATTTTATTTATATTCATTTCAGTTCAAACCTGTCCCTTTTGAACAATTTTTGTGACATTTGTTACATCCCTAAAGTGTTATGTTTAAAATTTTATATTTCATAACACCAGCTGGTGCATTAACTTCTACAACTTGGTTCTTTTTAGCTCCTAAAAGTGCTTCTCCTAGTGGAGATTCATTAGATATTTTATTTTCAGCTAAATTTACTTCTGTTGAGCCAACAATAGTATATTCAATTTTTTCATCAAATTCCATATCAAGAACTTTTACTTTATTTCCTACTTGAACAGTTGTAGTATCTATATCTTTTTCATCAATAATTTTTGCATTTCTTAACTTATTCTCTAATTCTACTATCTTACCTTCGTTCTCTGCTTGTGCATTTTTTGCTTCATCGTATTCTGAATTTTCAGATAAATCTCCAAAGCCTAATGCAACTTTTATTCTATCTGCTATTTCAGCTCTTTTTTCTGTTTTTAAGTAATTTAATTCCTTTTCTAATTTATCGTACCCCTCTTGTGTTAAAATTACATCCTTTTCTTCCATCGTTAATCATTCCTTTCTAAAATCAGAAATCTGGTTGAAAATTAATATTTTCCAACCTTCTATTTCTTTTTTTAATTGTCTTTAAAACCACTTATATATATTACGGCACATTTTTCTATTTGTCAATACTTATTTTAAAAGTTTTTTGCTTCCTTTTAAATAATCATATCCTGAAAAAATTGTTGCTATTACCTGTATTATCATAAGTAAAGTTACAATTGAATTTAATACAAAATCTCCACCTGCAATTGTTCCTGTAAAGCATGTTCCAAAAGCATTAGTGTCTAAGAATGCTAGGATTAATGCAAGCATCTGTGTTACTGTTTTTAGTTTTCCCCAATTTGATGCAGCTATTACTGTTCCGCCTTTTTCTACTGCAATTAGTCTATATCCTGAAACTGCAAATTCTCTTGCTAAAACAATTATTGGTATATATGAAGGTAGTCTACCATCTTCAACGAGTAAAATCATTGCTGATATTACAAGTATCTTATCTGCAATTGGATCTAAAAATTTACCAAATGTAGTTACTTGATCTTTACTTCTTGCTATATAGCCATCTAATTTATCTGTTATTGATGCTATTATAAATATTAAATCTACTATTATCCACTTTAAAGGCAAACCAAAAAATTCTTGGTTTATTGGGCATAATGGTATTATTACCATTATTGGCACTAATATTATTCTAAATATTGTTAATTTATTTGGCAAATTCATTTTTAATCCCTCTTTCATTTCTAGTTACAATTTATAACCTATCACTCATTTTGTTAAATGTTTTATATATTATATTGAAAAAATTTTGAATGCGATTGGAATGATTTTAGAAATTCTTTATTAATTTTTTGGAAAATGTTCGCGCCGAACGAAGTGAGGGCTAAGTGAAAGGGTGCCAAAAAATTAATTTAGAATTTCTTAA
>CAJFJY010000077.1 GCA_904384205.1 uncultured Clostridia bacterium
CTTATATGCATTTCCTTATCTTACTTTAATATACTGGTATACAAAAATAAAAGTAAACTTTGTACAAATTGCACAAGTTTACTTTTATTTTTTTGGCTGAGCTGGCTAGATTCGAACTAGCACATGCCAGAGTAATAATGTGTATTAACTTTTGGACTTTTTTAAGATTTTGTTAGACATTTGTTAGACCTAAAAAATATCTAATTGTTAGATAACAGTAGTCTATACAGTAGTCTATCTTGTGATATTATTATTTTATTATAAATTTTTGCAAAACGATTATGTTGATTACAAATTTCGACATTCATCTTAAATTTTATATGTTATAATGTATTTCAAAAAAGAACGGAGGTATATTTTTGGACTTAAATTTATTCGAAAATTTGAAAAAGCATATAGAATCTAATGATGTTATTAACAATTTTATAGAAGAATTAGGCAACTTTCTCAAAAATGCAAACTCACAAGAAAATAATGTAAATGAAGTAAGTAAAAATACCAATTCCCTATCAGATAGTAGAAATCAAAAATTAACACAAAATAGAAAAGAAGGTCATTTATATTTAGTAACGGAAGATAGAAATAATGAAATTTATTTATGGGATTTTACTGATAAATCAGAAACTGAATTTAAGGAAACTAGTTTATCTGATGATTTATTAAATATAGCTAAAGAAGGTGCAATGCTTCAATATAAAAACGGAAGATATGAATTATATTCTCCATATGGTTATGATATGTTATTTAAAGAAAATAATAATATTAAAGATGAAAAATAAATATAATTACACTTCTATATTTTTAGTTATTGTGCTATACTTCATATAATATAAATATTGAGGTAAAATAAATGAATAATAAAAAGAACAATAGTAATTTAAAACAAATATTAATTTTAGTCTAATATCTGTAAAGAAATTATGCCTGCCAATGATGAAGAAAGAGAATCACTTTATTCTATTACCCCTTCTGGTTGGCAGCAAGCAACATATGAAGGTATAGTTGAAGGAAATTATTTATATAATCGTTGCCACTTGATAGCTCACAATCTAGCAGGAGAAAATGCTAACCAAAAGAATCTTATTACAGGTACTCGCTATATGAATGTACAAGGAATGCTTCCTTTTGAAAATAATATATCTGATTATATGGATGAAAATAAAGATAATCATGTTTTATATAGAGTAACTCCCATTTTTGAAGGAAATAATCTTGTTGCTAATGGTGTACAAATGGAAGCTTATTCTGTGGAAGATAACGGAAAAGGAATTCGTTTTAATGTATATGTTTATAATGTTCAACCTGGTATTATTATTGATTATGCAACTGGAAAAAGTGTTTTAGAAAATTAATATTAAAAATTTTTAGAATTTAATTTGCTTATTTTAATAAATTATTATATAATATGTTTAGATTAGGAGGTATTTATGAAAGTAAAAAATATTAAGTGTAGTCTATTTTTTCAAAGAATAGAAGCTCCGAGAAGTAAAATAGATAAATTAGAAGCTAGTAGTTTGTCACAACATTTTATTGTGCCATTCAATCCACAACCAATTCCTAATGATGCTCCACCTGTTTTACCTAGAATAACTGCTACATCTATAAATGGTGACTACGATTTAATGCTCTCTCAAATAAATGTGCAATTAACAAGAAAAAAAAGTGCTGATTTAGATACTGATTTTGAAACAGTTATCGAAGAAATGAAAAATATTGTCATAGAAATATATAATTCAATTCTTCAAGTATATGAGGCGGAAATTTTATATTTTGGTATTAATTGTCTTGTTGACATTGACGACAAAACACCTATTAAAACTCTACAAAATAAATATTTGAAAAATATTAATAATAATATTGTTGAAATGAATTTAAGATATTCAACTATTGAAAACAATAAATATTATACAAATATTGTTCTTTCAAATATTACAGAATATCAAATGCAGATTCCTCTTACAAAAGAACAACAACAAACAATTGTCATTGACACTTTGTCTACATCTCAATTTAAGAAAGTAAATGATATGATTCAAATAAATGTAGATGTTAATGATAAATATTCTTTTAACCAAAATTCTAATTATAGAACTACTAATGAAGAAATTGATAATATTATGAATGTATCTAAAACCACTCTAAAAACTAAAATAGCTGAGGTTTTAGAATAGGAAGGTGATGATATATGATACCACAAACTACAACAATAGATTATGCTTTAGTACAATCTATTGAAAATCAACCAATACTAACTACATTAACGAAATTTTCAAATTCTGAAACTTTAGAAACAATTTATCACATAATGTCTAATACACATATTAATCTATCTAATGAAGACGATGATGATAACTATAATTTAAAACCAAAAACAAAATCAATTAATGTAGTTATGAAAATCACTAATATATCAAAGAAAACACCTATAATTGATATTGATGAATTTGAAGAATTGGAGGAATAATACTTAAATGGAGTATAAATGGTACGAAGAATTAACCGATTCAGATGATATAACCCAAGGAGATATTTTATTAAATTGTCCTGTTGCAATATTAGATCCTTATGCAAAATTGTCTGAAGGAGCAGAAATCAAAACAGAAATAAAATATGTAGATGGCATTATTGTTACCCAAGCTTGTGATATTGCAAATAAGAAAACAGATAATATTGTTATATGTTCTTTAATAACTAAAGCTGAAGCAGAAAGACAATTTGAACTCGCTGGCAAGAAACCCAAAGACATAAAAAATAGTATTAAAAATATTGTAAAAGGTCAAGTTGTTTCAAAGCATATTATTAACAACTATATTAGTAATACTTACAATCAAGATTACTATATTATAGACTTTAATAGCATATATACTATTCCTATGCAACTAGCAAAAGAAATTGCTAAACAAAATAGTCCTCGATTAAGATTATGTCCTCCATACAGAGAACATCTTTCACAATCTTTTGCTAGATTTTTTATGAGAGTAGGATTACCTATTAATATACAAATATATTCTAATGACTAATTTTATTATATATAATTTTATTTATACACACATTATAGTGTGTATTTATTTTTTTACGAAAGAAGGTGAAATTATGCAAGAAAATAATTTAAAAGGTCTATGGATACCTTATGAAATCCTCACAAATGAAAAAGTTAGATACCTAAATAATAATATGCTAGATAATGAAATCCATTTTATTGATAATGATTATAAAGCAAACTTACAAGATGATGTTTTGTCTTTATATATACCAGAAAAATTACCAAACTTAACAAATAGATCTTCTTATGCTCACAAACAAATTATTTTTAATATAGCTGAAATAACTAA
>CAJFJY010000078.1 GCA_904384205.1 uncultured Clostridia bacterium
TTCTGGAAGACCAAGAAAATATACAGAGCAAATAAGTAGAGAATGTTTTGCAAGTAAATATATTATTACATCAAGTGGTGGAAACATATATGATTATGAGCAAGACAAAATTTTATATGTTAATGAAATGAATAAAGAAGCTATAATAAAATTATATGAAATTGCTAATCCAGAAGATGTAAGATCTATTATGAATGTTGGAGAAGGAAGAGTCGTAAATAAAGTAAAACATCTAGATCAAGAAAAGAAATTAGAAGAAGATATAAGAAAATTTGTATATAAAAATGATGTTGTTCAATGTACTATTGCAGATAGCGATTTTGATAAAATAAAAAATTTAATACCTAAAATTGAAAAAGTAGAAAATGTAGAAATAAAGAATAGGCATAAAAGTTTATTAGATGCAAAATTTAAGGATGATAAAACTATATTTTGCGATATTGCAAATATAGATTCCAATAAAGGAAATGCAGTAAAAAAATTGTTAGAAATTTTAAAAATAAAAAAAGAAGAAACTATTGCAATTGGTGATGATGTAAATGATTTATCAATGTTTGAACAAGTAGGATATAAAGTAGCTGTTGATAATGCGATTGATATTGTTAAAGAAAATGCTGATGAAATTACATTATCAAATGATGAAGATGGTGTTGCAGTATTTTTAAATAGAATATTAAAATAAATGTTATAAAAATTAGTTATTGAAATAATAAAAAATCAATAAAAAAGGGCAGGATAATATATGAATGATAAAAAATATGTAAAAGTAATGTTTGGAAATAAATCTGGTGCAAATGGATATGAATATAAAATTGGAAAAGTTAATATTGCAGAATATTGGAATCCAAATGATATAGATGCCAAAAATATGGGAGGATTTAATTTTTCAACAGAAGATAAAATAATAAGATGGCTGGTAAGAGGAGATACAATTTATGATGTGATTATTCCAGAAGATAGTGAGGTGATAGACTGCCCAAGTGAATCAACACCACATGGTGTATTTAGAGCAAATAAGATTATAATTCTTAATCCTAAACCTATAACGGATGAAATGGCAACGGAATTATATAAAAAATCAAATTTACCAGAAAAATCATATTTTAAAGCAATGGCAGGTTGTTGTGCGAGAGGACATATTAATACAGCAAAACAAATATTAAAAGACAAGATTAACAAAAGCAATATAAATTTAGCAATTTCGGAATTTGAGGATTTTTGCAAACCTAGAGATGGATGGAAAGCAATGCAAAAAGATTTTAGTCAATGGAATGGAAGTTATGTAACAGAGATTTATGAAATGCTAAAGAAATTTAAAAATATGAAAATAGAATTAAAACAATTAAATGTTAATTTTGGAAAAGATGAATACGAGATGCTACAAGATATAGAAAATAATGAAAATGGATTTTCTAATCCTGCATATAAAATTTCTTATGAAAAATATAAGGAATGGCTAAAAAATGAAGATGCTTATTCTAGAGGAGAAAATTTGCCAGAAAGCTGGATACCATGTACAACATATTTTTTATATATCAATAATATTCCTGTAGGTTATGGAAGAATTAGACATTATTCAAGCGAATACCTAGAAAATGTTATAGGAGCAGGAAATCTAGGATATGGAATCGCTAAAAAATATAGAGGACAAGGTTATGGAAAAATTTTATTTGGAGAACTGTTAAAAGAATGTAAAAAAATAGGATTTAAAGAGATTAAGTTATTTCCTTTAAAAAACAATATTCCTACAATAAAAATAATGCAGGGTTATGGAGGAAAAATCATAGGAGAATTCAAAAATGAAAAATATATAATAATTATTCCAGTAGTATAGAAAGTATAACGATAATGAGAAGAAAATGATGAAAAAGTAATAGAATATAATTTAGAAGTAATAGGTGAAGAAAATGAAAATAGTAGAACTAATCAAAAATAAATTTGATTTAGAAATTAAAAGTGTAACATTGATTGGAGAAGGTTATGATAGTAAAGCATATTTAATAAATAATCAATATATTTTCAAAATAAAAATAAGTGCTAACGACAAAAAGGGATACAAAAAGGAAAAAGCCATATTAGAATTTTTGAATAAAAATTTAAAAACTGATATAAAAATACCCAAAATTGATTATGCATATATTACTAATGAATTATCAATTATGGGATATAGGAAAATCAATGGAAGATTTTTAAATCCACAAATATATAACAAAATGAATGAACAAGAAAAACAGATATTAAAATTAGATATTGCAAAGTTTTTAAAAGATATGCACAATTTAGATTTTTCGGAAATAAAAAACTATACTATTAATAATAAGCAAAATTGTTTAGAAGAATATGAATTATTAAAGAAAACAATATATAAAGATTTAACGAAAAAAGAAAAGAATTATATAGAAAAGTTTCTTGAAAGATTAAAAAATACAACTGTATTTGATGATAAAAAATGTTTATGCCATAATGATTTTAGTTGCAATCATTTACTGCTAGATGAAAATAAAAAGTTAGTAGGAATAATAGATTTTGGTGACTCGGGTATTATAGATGAATATTGTGATTTTATTTATCTTTTAGAAGATAGTAAAGAAGAATTAGGAAAAGAGTTTGGAGAAGATATTTTAAGATTATATGGAGATATTGATATTAGAAAAGCAGAAGAGTATCAAGATATTGTAGAGGAGTATTATCCAATAGAAACAATAGTTTATGGAATAATAAATAATAGAAATGATTTTATAGAAAAAGGGAGAAAGATTTTAAATGAAGATGTTGAATTTATTTAGAATAAATGAAGATAATATAAATTTTATACCTGATATAATAAGATAAGGATAGATGATAAAGATATTCAAAAAAAGATATAGAAAAATTCATTATTAATTGTGATAATTACTGTTTCGCAGGAATTTGCAAAAATGAAATCGTTGCATTTTTATATGGTTATGGAATGGTAAGACCAAATCGAAAATCAATGTTTTATCAGTGCTTCAGGATTTAAAACAATAGATTCAATAGGAGTTCATATAAAGAAATTAGTACAGATAAGGGAGATTAATTAAGTGGATTTTAGAAAAATAAAAATAGAAGAATTCGAAAAATTAAAAAGATTATTTCCAGATAATGAAGATATGTGGATTAACTATAAAAAGAAAAGATTGGAGCAATTTGAAAAAAAAGATATAGATGTGTTTGTAATTGAGGAAGATGAAAAGGTTATTGGAGAAATAACAGTTAGTTATAAAAATGATGAATTGGAAACAGAAACAATACCAAATAAAAGAGTATATTTACAAGCATTTAGAGTTGACAAA
>CAJFJY010000079.1 GCA_904384205.1 uncultured Clostridia bacterium
CCACAGTGTTAACATAATAATTATATCATAGAAAGATATAATTGACTATCAAGGTTTATGGGTAACCTTTCAAAAACCTAAATATATTATACAAGGAAAGTGAATAATATGAATGAGTACAGAACTCACAATTGCAATGAAATTAGTCTTGATGATGTTGGAAAAAAAGTCAAAATATCTGGATGGGTACAAACTATCCGTGATCTAGGAGGTTTAGTTTTTCTAGACATTAGAGATATGTATGGAATTACACAAGTTGTAACATCTGGTAATCCAGAAGATGTTGATTTTGCATCACATATTCCAATTGAATCTTCAGTATGTGTTGTAGGAACAGTCAAAAAGCGTGATGAAGAAACTATAAATCCTAAGTTAAAAACAGGATTAGTTGAAATTCGAATTGAAGAAATCAAAATTTTAGGAAAAAGAACACAAAATCTTCCTTTTGAAATCAATACAGATCAAGATGTAAGAGAAGATTTAAGATTACAATATCGTTTTCTTGATTTAAGAAATGATAGATTAAAAAATAATTTAATATTAAGAGCTAAAGTTATTCAATATTTAAGAGAGCAAATGATTGAACAAGGATTTTTAGAGGTTCAAACACCAATACTTACTAGTTCATCTCCAGAAGGTGCTAGGGATTATTTAGTTCCAAGTAGATTACATCCTGGAAAATTCTATGCCTTACCACAAGCACCACAACAATTTAAACAATTGCTTATGGTATCTGGAATAGATAAATATTTCCAAATAGCTCCTTGTTTTAGAGATGAAGATGCAAGAGCTGATAGAGCTCCGGGTGAATTCTATCAATTAGATATGGAAATGAGTTTTGCTACACAAGAAGATGTTTTTCAAGCTATAGAACCAGTTATGTACAATACATTTAAAAAATTTTCTAATAAAAAAATAGCACAATATCCATTTCCAAGAATCGCGTACAAAGATGCAATGCTTAAATATGGTTCTGACAAACCAGATTTGAGAAATCCTCTAATAATTGTTGATTGCACAGATATTTTTGAAAATGTTGGATTAAATGCTTTTAAAAACAAAATCGTAAGAGTAATCGCAACACATGATGTGGCAGATCAACCTAGAAGTTTCTTTGAAGGTATGACAGATTATGCTATAAAAGATTTAAAAGCTAAAGGACTTGCTTGGTTAAGAGTATTAGATGATAGAAGTTTCCAAGGTCCTATTGCTAAATTCATACCAGATGATGCAAGAGAAGCTTTATTGGAAAGAACTAATTCCAAAGAAGGAGATTGTCTATTCTTTATAGCAGAAGTTCCTGGAGTTGTAGAAACTTTAGCTGGAGAAGTTAGAAAAGAATTAGGTAAAAGATTAAATTTAATTGATGAAAATACATTTGAATTTTGCTGGATTGTAGACTTCCCTATGTTTGAATTAGATGATCGTAAAAAAGTAGCATTCAGTCATAACCCATTCTCAATGCCACAAGGAGGATTAGAAGCATTAGAAAATCAAGATCCATTAGAAATACTAGCATATCAATATGACATTGTATGTAATGGTGTAGAATTATCTTCTGGAGCTGTTAGAAACCACGATATTAACATTATGCTTAAAGCATTTACTATGGCTGGCTATACAGAAGAGGAAGTAAAAAATAAATTTGGGGCTTTATATACAGCATTCCAATATGGTGCTCCACCACATGCTGGTATTGCTCCTGGTATTGATAGAATGTTGATGCTATTATCAAATTCAGATACTATTAGAGAAGTAATTGCATTCCCTTTAAATAGTAAAGCACAAGACTTAATGATGGGTGCTCCTGGAAATGTTAAGAGAGAACAACTAAGAGATGTTCACATCGAAGTAAGAGATTAAATTGTGTGCAACCGTTAGATTGAAGTGACTTTTCTACTAATCAGAAAGTATGACTCCCCTATTATAGGAAAAATACTTTCAAATTAAAATAAAAAATAGGAGGAATTATTTATGGAAAGAAAATTTAATAAAGGAGATATTGTTCAACATTTTAAGAGAGAAAAAATGACGGAAGAACAATTAAAAGAAGCTCCAAATTTATATTTATATGAAATTATTGGTACTGCAAGACATACTGAAAATAAAGAAGAATTAATGATTTATAAACCTTTATATACAAGCGAATGTACAAATGGAGTTAATTTTGCTGCAAGACCATTAGACATGTTTATGTCAGAAGTAGATCATAATAAGTATCCAGAGATTAATCAGAAATATCGTTTTGAATTTAAGAAGTCTATTAACAATAAATTAAAAGAATATATAGAAAATAATATATTTCCTGAATATGAAAAAAATGATCAAGGACATAATTTAGAACATATAAATCATGTAATAAATAGAAGTATTAAATTTGCAGATACAATTCCTGATATGAATTACAATATTGTTTATACTGTTGCATCATATCATGATATTGGACACCATATAAATCCAAAAAAACACGAAATAGTATCTGCTGAAATAATGTATAACGATAACAAGCTAAAAGATTTTTTTAATGAAGAAGAAAGAAAAATTATAAAAGAAGCTATCGAAGACCATAGAGCTTCAAGCAATCATGAACCAAGAAGTATATATGGTAAAATTGTTTCAACTGCTGATAGAAATAATACTGTAGAATCATGTTTGAAGAGATCATATTGTTATAATAAGCGACTTCACCCAGAGTATAATGATAAACAAATATTTGAAGATTGCCATTATCATTTGAATGATAAATTTGGAGAAAATGGTTATGCAAAATTTTTCTTTAAAGATGAAGAGTATGAAAGTTTTTTAGCAGATATAAGAAGGCTTTTATCAGACAAAAATAAATTTATTGAAACACAGGAAAAATATATTAATGAATTAAAAGCAAAAGGAGATATTACATAATACATAATAATGGAAAATGGTTCAACGGGGACAGGTTCCAATTATTAAAAATAATATAAGTGAATATGGTCTGTCCCTTTTGTACAAAAAATGTTCAATTTGATACGTCCCTAAATGGCTAAAAAAAGAGGCTCTTTTTAGAGTCTCTTTTATATGAATTCATATATTTATATATCCAAACTTATAATTTATTTTTTGTTTACTAAATCTTTTAATGCTTTACCAGCTTTGAATACTGGAGCTTTTGATGCAGGTATTTTGATTTCTTCTTTAGTTTGTGGGTTTCT
>CAJFJY010000080.1 GCA_904384205.1 uncultured Clostridia bacterium
GGTTAGTCTTTTTCCATTATAAAAGACTAGGAGGGCAAATCCTAGTCTTTTTCTGTCTAATCATCTAATTCTTTTAAAATCAAAAGAATAATGATTAATCCAATTAATTTGATGTATTTTTTCATTTGTGCAAATAACACCTCCTTTCTAGCTTATTGCCGAAAGGCTATTTTAATATACAATATTTTATTAAATTCTTCAATAAGATTTAGGTATTTTCCCAAAATCATTTTAAAATAATAAATTATACATCTTATATCACGTTGCAGTAAAATTGCAATAAATTTAAACTATACAAGTCTGAAACTATACAAAAATAGAGGTTTTGAGGCTGACTATTGTCTGGCTGTCGCCTCCAATTTAATCTACAAATATAAGAAGCCTAACCTTGTTGTATACGGAAAAATCCACATAGGGTCAAGATAAAAGCCGATTTTTCCTATACAATAAAAAAGCATGTCGTCATTATCAGTTCGACATGCTTTTTAAATATATGAATGGAATCTATTAATTATTAGATAACCATAAAAGTATAACCATACTTATGTATAAAAACAAGCAAAGACTAAGTCCAATAATACCTGTAGTTAATCCTGATTTTCCAATTTTACTTCCAGTTCTTTTAACGCTCGTAGATCCAAAAATTATTGCTAAAATTCCTGTTGGCAAACTAATATAATAAAACAATACTGACAAAATTGAAATAATTCCTAACACTAGTGAACTAACTGCTGCAGCTGATTTTTTTCTATTTTCTTCCATATTATTCATCCTCCTTTATTTTAACTTGACTAACTTCTTGTAAATCATCCAACCTATTTACTTTAACATAATCCTCTGAAACCGTGTACAAATTATCATCTATATATAAACCTCTTAGTAATCTTGAAGTATTATAGTATGAATATCTGCCCTTAGTTTTTTCATGAGTTATCGTTCCTTTTAAAGTGAATCCATCAGTAAGATTTATATTATAAACAAAATATCCTTCAGAAACATATTCTTTATTATATCTTGTATAAGAATTAACTAATGATGAATAAGTATTTGATGAATTATCTATTTCAAAATCTTCTGTATAATTATTAACAGGAATTGCCAATAATTGTTTTTCTTTAGAGAATAGTAAAGCCTTATGATTTGTCAAAATAGCTGAAGTTGTCCTTTTATCTCCTATAACAGTATCCGAAATTTGAATTGGATTATTAATGTCTGTTACATCAAATAGAGCCATTTTCATTCCTGTAATAGTAGCTGTCGTTGAAATAACTCTTCCAGATGAATTCCTATTAACCTTTTCTTCTGTTTGCATTCCAAATCCTATTAAATGATTTTCATCATAAGGATGTAAATATGTACTATAACCAGGAATTTTCAATTCTCCTAAAACCTCTGGATCTTCTGGATTGCTTAAATCTATTACAAATAATGGGTCAATTGTTTTATAAGTTACAAGATATGCTCTATCACCTAAAAATCTAGAAGAATACATTCTTTCTCCTTCTGCAAATTTTTCAGTTTCACCTATTTTTTTCATTTCATCATTAAATATAACTACATTTGAACCATCATTATTGTATAAAGCAACTCTTAGATTTCCTTCATATTCATCAATAGAAAATTGATTAATAGTTGTACCTTTTTCCTTTGCTTTTTTATCAAATTGAATACTTCCATCATCTAGTAGATTAAATTTATAAATATAAGTATATCTTCCAGAATCATGTTCATCATCATAATCTGTAAATGCACCTAAAATACCTCTAAGTCCAAATATAGAAGATATACTAGGACTAGAATATAAACTTTCATATTTTTCATCTAGTAGATATATGTTATTTTCTGACACATATGCATTTTCTACATCCATCAAATATGAATTTACTTTTACTGATTCATCCAAATTATTTAAATCCAACATAGATAATATTGTTTGGCTAGATGTATCCAAATCTCTTATTCTTTTTATATTATTATAACCTGGATCAATTTGTTTTCCATCTTCATAATAATATGTAACAACTTCATCATTTTCTTCTTTTAAACGACCTGATGAAATAATGTATAACTTACCATCTATACATCTTGATGTATAATATGGCTGTTCTAATTCGTAATCTTTAACTTCTTTTGGTTTTTCTTTATCAGAAATATCATATACAGAGGTAATGGTTTTGCTGTTTTTCGCATAATATGATGAAGAAGAATTTGACTTCTCACTAATAACAATTAATTTATTGTTATATAAAATTAAGTCTACTGGAACTGTATTACTGCCTCTTGGTTCTATTTCAGCAACTATTCTTATTTGAGCTTCATCTCTTACATCTGTAATAATAACTTTATTTTCTGATAAAGAATATATGTAATCGCCATCTGTCTTTACAATGTCTGCTTCATCCACATTTTCTACTTGTATATTTGTTGTTGAATAATCTTTTGAAGATTGTGTACTAGATACAGAAGAATCTGATGCAGAAGAAGCAGAAGAAGATGTTCCTGTCATTTCATTAGGTACAATACCACCTGAACTATAAGCATCATATGCATTAGAAGCGTTAGTAAGAATGCCGGAATTTCGAGAATTTTCGTAAATAATGCTAAATGGTAATGTCAATAATTTAGATAGAATATTTGTATCATCTATGCTTCCATCATAGATTTTCTGTAACTCTGCTTTTGATGATATTTCTATCAATTCCGTTTCATTGTTATCGGTTACAAAAAAGTTATAACACAAAAGTGAAATTATTAGAATAAAAATAATTATGACTATTGGTATTAATTTTTTCATTTTATTATCCCCTCCCATTTTATTTTACTAAAAAGTATTTTTTAAAGCAACAATATTCAACAAATTTTTAGCAAAAACCGTCACGAGATAATTTATTATATAAAAATCAGTATACAGTACCTAGAAGTAAAATAATTTTGAAAATAGGATTATTACCTTTTTTATATTATAGGAAAGTACAACAAAATGTTTTAAAAAAGTCAATTAACACTATTACAAAACAATGTTCGCTATGATATACTTAGAACATAGATTGGTGGTGAGAAAGTGAGATTAACATTTCCATATATATTTAAACCAAATAATATGCAAAAAGAAATAATAGAAGATATAATATGGCATTGTGAAAAAGTATACAACACATTAAATTATGATATATATCA
>CAJFJY010000081.1 GCA_904384205.1 uncultured Clostridia bacterium
TAGTACAATAGAAAAAGTCAAGTCAAGCAGAGTAGGTTCATCAGATTATCATTATGAAGAAAAAATAGATAACAAAAAATACATATATCATGATACATATTTTGGTGGAACTAAATTTATGGGAGAAGAAGTTGTATATTGTGATAGTAATAAACCTGTATGGGGAATGAACTATTATGGAGTAACATTTGATGATACACTTGGAGAGGAAGCAATGGACAATGCATTAAGACCAGCACTTATGAAAGTTGGAGAAGATAAAAGTGTTATTCCAGTAAGAGGTACAAGTAAGTTTGAGAATGATGGCTACATATATACATTCAAGACCAATGGAACTATAGAAAATTTTGATGGAATAGAACAAATATATAAAGATAATAAATTGATTTATAAACTTCATTGTACTGGAGGATTAATAAAATAAAGAGAGATATATAAAAGGTTTAGAATTAATAAAAAAATAAAAAGAAAGGTAGATGAAAATTTTGAAATTAAAAGAGCAAATCGAAAAATATATACCATATAATGAACAAGAGGCAAGCGATAAAGAGTTAATGCTTGAATATATAGATAAATTTGAAGATGTATTAACAAGAAAAAATAAAATGTGTCATTTCACAGCATCTAATTGGATAGTAAACAAAGATAGAACTAAAGTATTAGTGATATATCATAATATTTATAAATCATGGGCATGGACAGGTGGACATGCCGATGGAGATAGTGACTTATTACATGTTGCAATAAAAGAAGCAGAAGAAGAAACAGGACTTAATAACTTAAAGTTACTAAGTGATGGAATATATGGATTACAAATACTTACAGTAGATAGTCATATTAAAAGGGGAAAATTTGTATCATCACATTTACACTTAGATTGTTGTTTTTTATTAGAGGCAAATGAGGAAGAAAAATTAAGAATAAAAGAAGATGAAAATAGTGGTGTAAAATGGGTTGAAATAGATAAAGTTACAAAGCTTACTAATGAAGAAAAGATGAAACCAATATATACAAAATTAAATTCTAAACTAAAAACTATAAAAACACATAGTTAATGTGGAAATCTAATTAAAAGAAGGAATAAACAATTATGAATTATAAAATAATATCTATGGATTTTGATGGAACGTTATTAACAAGTGATAAGAATGTTACAGATGCAACTAGAAAAGAATTATTGAAATACAAGAACGATAATTATATAATTATAGGAATAACTGCAAGAAATTTAGCTAGTGCAAGTGATGTTTGTGATATAAAAATGTTTAATTATTTAATTTTAAATAATGGTTCATATATTTATGATGTTGAAAAATGTAAAGTAATAAACATCAATAAGATTGATAAAAACATTGTAATAGATATAACAAATCACATTAAAGATGAAACAGAACAAATTGATTACTGTTCATTAAATAAATATTATATTTATAAAAATAAAATTAAGCAAAATAAAGATTTCTTAGTTCAAATAAATAACGTTAATGAAATAGAAGAAACAATAGGAAGAATGAATATTTTTATTAAAGATAAAAATAAACTTATTAAAGTTAAAGAATATATAGAAAAAACATTTAATGATATAGATGTTATAGTAATGTCAGATACAGATAATAAAAATAATAGAGAATGGTTAGTATTAAATAGTAAAGGAACAAATAAGTTAGAAACATTAAAAGTATTATGTAAAAAATTAGACATTCCTATTGATAAGGTTATATTCTTTGGAGATAGTACAAATGATTTATCAATAATTGGTCAAGTAGGAATAGGTATAGCAATGGGAAATGCTTTAGAAGAAGTAAAAAAGCAATCAAAAGATATTACATTATCTAATGATAATGATGGAATAGCATATTATTTAGAAAAATATAAAAATAATCTTTAATTTTTGTTGCAATACGTAAAAAATTATGTTAAATTATAAACAACAGTTGTAGCAAAAAATTGCCAACTTGTATATACGATTCTTGCAATATATTGCTATAACTACATTTGAAACGGAAATAAGTAACTTTTGTACGACAGACTTTTCGAAAACGTCTCTCGCAAAGGAGCCATAAAATAACAGATAAGAAATTGTCTGTTATTTTTTTGTTTGTTCGCTAGTTTTCATATTAGAAATCGTGTATAATACTAATCAAGGATGCGAAAATACATGAAAAAAACATGTGAGATATGTAATAGTAAGTTTGAAACAAAATCTGCTACAAGAATATATTGTTATGATTGTAGTGGAGAATCTACAAGAAATGATAATGCAATAAGAAAGCATCAAAAAACAATATTACGAAGAAGTATGAAAATACAAGCAATAAAATTATTAGGAGGAAGGTGCTCTATATGTGGTTATAATAAATGTATAGATGCACTTGAATTTCATCATGAAAATCCAAATGAAAAAGAATTTAAGTTGGGTTCAGGGAATACTATGTCTTGGAAAGAATATAAAGCAGAAGCTTTAAAATGTATATTAGTATGTTCAAATTGTCATAAATAAATACATAGTAAATTAGGATATATTTATAATGAAAATTAAAAGAAAATAATTATATAGATATTTTAATTGATAGAATAGAATACAGAAATGATGATACAAAACAGAAAATGGAAGATATAAAAAGATCTATAGACAAAAGGACAAGGTAAAAGGGGATTATCAATCAATGAATGATATATATGAAATAGCAAATAAAATTAATTCAAATGGTGGAAATGTATATTTAGTAGGAGGAGCAATTAGAGATAAATTATTAGGAATTTCAAATCACGATGAAGATTATTGTGTAACTGGAATATCTTTTGACGAATTTAAAAAACTATTTCCAGAAGCAATTATTAAAGGAAAAGATTTTCCTGTTTTCTCTATTGACAATAAAGAATTTGCTATTGCAAGAAAAGAAAGAAAAATAGGAATTGGACATAACAATTTTGATATAGAAACAGATAAAAGAATAACAGTCGAAGAAGATTTAGAACGTAGGGATATTACAATAAATGCTATTGCAAAAGAAGTATTAACTGATAAAATTATTGACCCATTTAACGGAAGAAAAGATTTAAAGAAAAATATTATTAGAGCT
>CAJFJY010000082.1 GCA_904384205.1 uncultured Clostridia bacterium
TTTCAAAGGTTTAATTCATATTTATCTCGTTCGTCCCAACATCGCAGAAACTGTATAAAATTAATTAAATTAAAATTTAATTAATTTTAACATTTTCTATTTTATCTGCTATAATCAATTTGACTTAAAACTGGATATTCATATGTTTTTCCGCTTTGTGTAAATTGTCCATTTGGGAAATGATCTGCGTTAAATGTATTTGCTCCTCTTAAAAAATATCTAGTTTTAGCACTACTACTTGGCCTTCCTCCACCTATTACTACTGGATCATCCCATGTAGTATCTATTGCATACCAAATATTATTTAGCATAACATAGTTCCATGCATGACTTTCTGATTCTCCAGAACTATTTGTTGCTTCTCCTATTACTATAACACATGGAATATCTAAAGCATCCATTAAATATTTAAATGATTTTGCATATCCTTCACATACACTGCTTTTTCTAATTAATGTTCCATAAATATTATATATATCTGGATTTGATATTGTACTGTCGTAACTTGTATTATCTACTATATAGTCATGCACATATTTTATCTGATTATATGCAGAACCTTGTGCTTGTGCTATTATTTGATTTCTAACAGATTCTAATTGGGCTATTGCTTGGTTTATTTGTGCTTCTGAATTATATGCTTCATCTAAATAATTAGCTTGATTTCCACTGTTTATAAATACATTGTAACTTACATCATTTCTTTTGGTTGTTGTTTCTATATTTAAATACATTTTGTTTACATCTAGGTAGAATACATCTGGGTTGTCATATATAAATGTTTCAACAGCTGATTGGTAGTAATCTCCTAATAAACTTTCCCCATTAGCACTAGATAGTATATCTGTAAATGTATTACCTAAATTTATTTGATATGTTCCTGACTTCATGTTTTCTTTGTTTGCTTCTAATGCTCTATATATTATTTTTGATGGTTCTTCTAATTGATCATAAAAATAATTGTCTACTACCACATTATCATAATTAACATCACCACTTGTAGGTGTAGCTTCTAATTCACTTGATGTAGTGTCTATTATTCCTGGTGTGCTTAAATTCTCTTCATCTTTTCCTAAGCTTGTAACTGTTGATACAAAGTTTTGGGCTATATTTGCAACCGCTTCTCCATCTATTTCTTGCCATACCAAATATCCTAAAATACCTAGTACTGCTATTAACAATATTATTATTATACTCATTATTAATGTTGTAAAAAATCTTTTCATACAAAACCTCTCAAAAAAAATTTATACACTTTTATTATACTACATTATGCTACATCTTTTCAATAATTTGCTTTAATTTATGTATATATATAATTAGACGTACAAATTAAATAAATATTATCCAAATTTGCACGTCTTAATTTTTCTATTTATTTTTCTAATTCTTCACATCTCACAAATGTACTTGCTCCTTTGTTGTCTCCTGTTCCTAATTGTCCATAATCATTTTTTCCTATTCCATATACTTTTCCTGCATGTGTTGCAAATATTGCAAATCCTTCTCCTAAACTCATATATCTTACATTACTTAAATTTAGTTTTACTGGTGTACTGTATACTCCTCCTAAATCATATCCATCACCTAGTATTCCATATGTGTTATATCCCCAGCCATATACTATTTGTATGAAACTAAAAAAGTTTTTGATATATACTATGTAAATCTTAACCCTGCACATAGCATATTTTTAGACACAAAATTTGTTACAAAATACATATATGATAAAGAATTATCAAGAGAAGAAAGAAAATTAGATATTGAAAGTCTTGCCAAAATAATAAAAGAAAGAAATCTTTTCGCAGAAGAAGTTTATGAATTAGATTGTTGTGAAAACCAAATTAGACTTGAATTATTTAAAATAATTCAAAATAACTTTTCTATAAATAAATGTGAAAATTGTGGGCGATTATTTATTCCTATTACAACTAGCAGAAATCCTAATCAAAAAGGAAGAAATGACCAAAAATATTGTAATAATTTATATCAAGATACTGGAAAAACTTGTAGAGAAATTGGTGCTCTGAATAAGAGAAAAGAAAAAGTTCAAAATAGCCCTA
>CAJFJY010000083.1:0-3374 GCA_904384205.1 uncultured Clostridia bacterium
CGCGAACATTTTCCAAAAAATTAATAAAGAATTTCTAAAATTACTCCAATCGCATTCAAAATTTTTTCAATATAATATATAAAACATTTAAAGTAATTGGTGCTAGGCTATGAAATGTAACTAAATAGTCTCGCGCTACTTAAATTTGATTATACTGAACTGTAACGAAATTTGGTCTGGAGAGGAATGAAAATTCTTGAAAAAAATGATTTTAAAAATTTTTCTCATAATATTTTTATTAATTTTATACATTTATATACTATTAATTACAAATTTACCAAGTATCATTGTAGTATTTGAAGGAGAAAATTTAAATCTTGCATCAATATTAGGTTTACAATTTAGTCTTATATCAAATGAAGAAACAATAGAAGTATCATCAAATAATTCAGCACAAGTAACAGAAAAAGTAGGGAAAAGCAATTTAAAAGTAAGTCTATTTAATAATGTAGTAAAAAATTTAGAAGTAGATGTATTACCAAGAAAAACAGTAATACCAGTAGGAAATATAGCAGGAGTAAAACTATATACAAATGGAGTTTTAGTAGTAGGAATGAGTGAAATAGAAGGAGAAGATAATAAAAAATATAAACCATATGCAAATACAGGAATAGAAGAAGGAGACACAATCATATCAATAAATAATACAGAAATATTAAATACAGATGACTTAGTAAACATTGTAAATTCATCAAATGGAAATAAATTAGATATTAAATATGTAAGAGACAATCAATCATTAGAATGTAGTATAACACCTGTAAAAACAATTGAAAATGACTATAAATTAGGATTATGGGTAAGAGATAGTGCGGCAGGAGTTGGAACAGTAACATTTTATGAACCATCAACAAAATCATTTGCAGCATTAGGACATGGAATTGTAGATATAGACACAGAAGAATTAATAAATATAGCATCAGGAGAATTTGTTACAACAAAAATATTAAATATCACAAAAGGAGAAAGTGGTAATCCAGGAAGAATACAAGGCACAATAGATAATCAAGAAAATATAGGCATAATCTCTAAAAATACTAGATTTGGAATATATGGAAAAGTAGATGACACACATAGTCTAAATATAGATTATACTAAAGAAATGGAAGTAGCATTGCGAAGCGAAATACAAAAAGGAAAAGCAACAATTCTATGTAGCTTAGATAATGAAAATGTAAAAGAATATGAAATAGAAATAGAAAAAATATATGTAAATAATAATTATGATAATAAAAGTATGTTAATAAAAATAACAGACCAAGAACTATTAGAAAAAACAGGAGGAATAATACAAGGAATGTCAGGTTCACCAATAATACAAAATGGAAAATTTGTTGGGGCGATAACAAATGTGTTAGTGAACAATCCAGAAGAAGGATATGCTGTATTTGGTGATATAATGCTAAAACAAATGATGGGAACATAGTTGCAAGATTGCCAAAAGGGACGGGGCTTTTTGGCAATTTTTGTTACAGTTCAGTACTTAAAAAATATAAACGCTCCAGAATATAATAATTTATTAATTTTTTCGTCTCCCCATTCTAAAAATTCTAACAAAAGTTTTTCAAACTTTTGAGAATTTTTGAACGGTCCCCACAAGTCCCTTCAAAATTAATAAATTATTATATTTAAGTTTTAATTATACTGAACTGCAACCAACTTCTGTCAGAAATCTCTGTCGCTATTAACAATTTAGTTATTTATTAAAAGTGGTCCTATTTCTGTAACAGTACCAGCACCTAATGTTACTACAATATCATTATTTTTAACATTAGATTTCAAATAGTTAACACATTCATCAAAAGAAGGCATGTATAAAGCATTTTTTCCTAATTCTTTTATTCTATTAACTAAATCTTGTGATGAAATATTATAAGTATTAGATTCTCTTGCAGCATAAATATCTAATACAAGAATATTATCAAAATTTAGCAATGCTGTAGCAAAATCATCTAACAAATTCTTTGTTCTACTATATGTGTGTGGTTGAAAGACAACCCAAGATTGATTATATTTTTTATTTGCAAGAGCTTTTGCAGTAGCTATTATTTCAGTAGGATGATGTCCATAATCATCATATATACTAGCACCATTTACTTTTCCTTTAAATTCAAAACGTCTATGAGCACCAGTAAATTTTAATAATGCAGATTTAATAACATTTTTATCAATACAATATGTATCACATAATGCTATACAAGCTAATGCATTAAGAACATTGTGTTTTCCTGGTACAGAAAGTTTAATGTCACAATAAAGGTTTTTATCTTTGTAAATTTTAAATTGAGGAAAACCATCATTATCAAATATAATATCTTTAGCATAAAAATTTGCATTTTGATTACTAATACCATAAGTAATAATTGTTGATGCCTTTGTTTCTTGTGCTAAATCTAAACAATTTTTATCATCACCATTTAATATTAAAATACCATCAGTAGGTAATAATTTTACATACTTAATAAAAGCCTTTTTTATATTTTCAAAAGTCTTAAAATAATCTAAATGATCATTATCAATGTTTAAAATAATTTCTGCTTTAGGTGAAAATTTCAAGAAACTTTCTACATATTCACAAGCTTCTATAATAAAATGTTCACTATTACCAACTCTATAGTTTCCATCTATTTGTTTTAAAAAAGCGCCAACTTGAATACTTGGATCTTTCAAAGCCTCAATAAAGCATAAAGATACCATTGAAGTTGTAGTAGTCTTTCCATGTGTTCCAGAAATACAAATAGTATCTGTATAACATCTGGTAATCATGCCTAAAAAATCTGCTCTTTCAATTGTAGGAACATTTAATCTTTTGGCTTCAATCATCTCAGGGTCATTTTGTTTTATAGCTGCAGAGTAAACTACAATATCTGAATTTTTTATATCTGACAAATCATGCCCAATAGTTACTTTTATTCCTAATTGATGTAATTTATCTGTATTTTCTGATTTTGAAGCATCAGAACCAGTAATATTAAATCCCCAATTGTTAAGAATAGCGGCAATTCCACTCATACTAACTCCGCCTATTCCAATCATATGTATATTTTTATATTTTTTTATGTTTTCAATGTTTGGCATTTTTACCATCCTCTCTTCAGAATGAACAAACGTATTTATTCATATAACAGATAAATTATACAATTTTTTGCCTAATATTTCAATACTATATTATATAAAATTTATTAAAGTTTTGTTACAATTCACAGCCAATTTGGTAAAATACTAAATATTTTATATATTATATTTCATAAATTTTTCGGCTCAATACATAATTCAAGAAATTCTAAATTAATTTTTTGGCACCCTTTCACTTAGCCCTCACTTCGTTCGGCGCGAACATTTTCCAAAAAATTAATAAAGAATTTCTAAAATTA
>CAJFJY010000083.1:3380-5346 GCA_904384205.1 uncultured Clostridia bacterium
CGCGAACATTTTCCAAAAAATTAATAAAGAATTTCTAAAATTACTCCAATCGCATTCAAAATTTTTTCAATATAATATATAAAACATTTAAAGTAATTGATGCCAGCTTGTGGATTGTAAGCACAATATTGTAAAAAATGTAAAAATATCAAATTTTTTTGAAAAAAAAGAAGGGAAAAAATTTTTTTTAGAGAATAATATAATTGTACATATAATACATGTATAATAATACTTAAGGAAGGCGGTGCACGCAAAATGCAAATCACAGACGTACGTTTAAGAAAGGTAAATTCAGAAAACAGAATGAAAGCTGTTGCTTCTGTAACTTTTGATAATGAATTCGCAGTACACGATATCAAAGTTATCGAAAGTCAAAATGGATTATTCATAGCTATGCCTAGCAGAAAAACTCCAAACGGAGAATTCAGAGATATAGCTCATCCAATCAATGCTGAAACAAGGGAGAAAATTCAAAAAGCTATATTAGAAGCTTATGAAGCTCCAGAAAATCAAGAATCTCAAGAAACAGAGAGCTCAGCAGAATAATTAATAAATAAAAGAAAGCACTTATTCAGTGCTTTTTTGCATTATAGGAAATGCAATTTCCTATAATGCAAAAAATATAGATGCACAGAAAAATTGCTTCACAATTTTTCGCGTCGACAAATCTTATACGCTTCTTGCTAGACCTTAAATTAATATAATAGATTTTAAAATGCAGAGAAAAGGTCTAGCAAAGCTAGATTTGTCTGTTTATAGGAAAGTGCATTTGCTATAATGTAAAATATTATTTAACTTTTTTCTAGCAATTTTTCTAATATTTGAACAGCATTTGAAGCAGCACCTTTTCTTAGATTATCTGCAACAACCCACATATTCAAACCAGACTTAACTGTAAAATCACGTCTTATTCTTCCAACAAAAACTTCATCATATCCATCAGCTTTTGTAGGTAAAGGATAATAATTTTTACTAGGATCATCAACTAATATAATTCCATTAAAATTTTGAAGTAAAATTTTTACATCATATAAATCAAAATCCTTTTCAAATTCGACATTTATAGACTCACAATGACAATTTCTAACAGGAACACGGACAGTTGTAGCAGTAATTTTTAAATCAGGGGCATCCAATATTTTTCTAGTTTCATTTATCATTTTATGCTCCTCTTTCGTATATCCATCATCTAAAAAATCATCAATGTGTGGAAGACAATTATTAAATATAGGGTAAGGGAATTTTTTAGGTGGAATTCCATTAATACCATTTTCTAAATCTAGTATTCCTTCTCTTCCAGCACCAGAAACAGCTTGGTAAGTAGAATAAACAATTCTTTTGATGTGGTAATTATCATTTAATGGTTTTAATGGTACAACAGCCTGAATAGTAGAACAATTTGGATTTGCAATAATTCCTTTATTTGAAAAAATTTTTTCAGGATTAACTTCAGGGACAACTAAAGGAATGTCAGGCTCCATTCTAAAAGCACTACTATTATCTATTACAACACATCCTTTTGAAGCAGCAATAGGTGCAAATTTTTTAGATACAGGATTTTTAGTGCAAAATATAGCATAATCAAATCCACTATCAAATGATTTTTCAGTTAATTCTTGTAAGATATATGTTGTTCCCATAAAATCTATTTTTTGACCTGAAGAGTTAGAAGAAGCGAATAATGTATATGTACAATTTGGAAAATTCTTTTCTTCTAATACTTTTAATGCAGTTCTACCAACTAATCCAGTACAACCAACAACAGCAATCTTTTTTAAACTTCTCATAAAAACCTCCATTTGAGCATAAAAGCTCTAAAAATTTAAATATATTATATTATTAATTTATGCAGTTGTCAAAAAAAATTGTTACAATTCACAGCTCAAAACAAGAAATACTTTCAAAGGTTTAATTCATATTTATCTCGTTCGTCCCAACATCGCAGAAACTGTATAAAATTAATTAA
>CAJFJY010000084.1 GCA_904384205.1 uncultured Clostridia bacterium
AAAAGAAAAAGAAGGAAAAAATCCTTTAGAAGTTTTTGAAGCAGCTTTAGAAAATGTAATGCCAGTTCTTGAAGTTAAAGCAAGAAGAGTAGGTGGAGCAACATATCAAGTTCCATTAGAGATTAGACCTGAAAGAAGACAAACTTTAGGTTTAAGATGGTTAGTTACTTATGCTAGAAATAGACATGAGAAAACTATGGCTCAAAAATTAGCTGGTGAAATTATGGATGCTGTTGCTGGAAACGGTGGAGCATTTAAGAAGAAAGAAGATACACATAGAATGGCAGAGGCGAATAAGGCTTTCGCCCACTACAAATGGTAATAAAACGAATGAAAAGCAGCATCTTGCACATTTTCGATATTTTGATTATTCCTCGGCATACTTCATGTATGGCCTCGTCATACTCAAAACATCAAAAATGCACAATATACTACTTTTGCTTCGTTTTAACATTCGATTTAAAACGGCAATCTGCACATTTTTAACATTCTGATTATTCCTCGGCATACTTCATGTATGGCCTCGTCATACTCAAAATGCTAAAAATGCACATCTTACCATTTTAAATCAAAATTCAAGTGAAGAAATAAAAGCAAAAATTTATTAAAAACTATAAAATTTAATAAATTAGAATTTTAGCTAGGAAAACAAGCAAAAATATTTGAAATAATACTTTTGTATATTGAAAATATTTTTGTGAAGTTTGACAACGATAAAAACTAATTTAGTAAATTTTAAAGGAAGGGGGAAAAAGTAAAAAATGGCAGGAAGAGAATACCCATTAGAGAGAACAAGAAATATAGGAATAATGGCTCACATTGATGCTGGTAAAACAACAACAACAGAGAGAATATTATTCTATACAGGTAAAACACATAAAATAGGAGAAGTTCACGAAGGTGAAGCTACAATGGACTGGATGGAACAAGAACAAGAAAGAGGTATAACAATTACTTCTGCTGCAACAACATGTTTCTGGAAAAATAATAGAATTAATATTATTGATACTCCTGGACACGTTGACTTTACAGTTGAGGTTCAAAGATCTTTAAGAGTTCTTGATGGTGCTGTTACAGTTTTAGCAGCCAAAGGTGGAGTTCAACCACAAACAGAAACAGTTTGGAGACAAGCTGATAAATATCAAGTACCAAGAATGGTATATGTTAATAAAATGGATGTTGTAGGAGCAAACTTCTTATTATGTGTTGAACAATTAAAAACAAGATTACATGCAAATGCAGTTCCATTCCAATTACCAATTGGTGCTGAAGACAATTTTAAAGGAATTGTTGACTTAATTAAAATGAAAGCATATGTTCATAAAGATGATTTAGGAAAAGAAATCGAAGAAGGTGAAATTCCTGAAGACATGATGGACATGGCTAAAGAATACAGAGATAAAATGGTTGAAGCAGTTGCTGAACAAGATGAAGAATTAATGATGAAATACCTTGATGGAGAAGAATTGACAGAAGAAGAAATCAAAAAAGGTTTAAGAGTAGGAACAATTGCAAACACAATAGTTCCAGTATGCTGTGGTTCTTCATATAAAAACAAAGGTGTTCAAGAATTATTAAATGCAATCGTAGACTTTATGCCATCACCATTAGATATACCACACATTAAGGGTGTAGATTTAGATGGTAATGAAGTTGAAAGAAAAACTTCAGATTCTGAACCATTTGCAGCTTTAGCATTTAAAATTGCAACAGACCCATTTGTTGGAAAACTATGTTTCTTTAGAGTTTATTCAGGAACATTGGAGTCTGGATCAACAGTTTTAAATGCAAATAAAGATAAAAAAGAAAGAATTGGTAGAATATTACAAATGCATTCAAATCACAGACAAGATATCGACAAAGTATATTCTGGAGATATAGCAGCAGCTGTAGGATTAAAAGATGTTACAACAGGAGATACTTTATGTGATCCAAATGCACCAGTTATATTAGAATCAATGGAATTCCCAGAACCAGTTATTGATATAGCTATTGAACCTAAAGATAAAGTAGCTCAAGAAAAATTGGGAATAGCTTTAGGAAAATTAGCTGAAGAAGATCCTACATTTAAAGTTCATACAAATCAAGAAACAGGACAAACAATAATTGCTGGTATGGGTGAATTACACTTAGATATAATCGTAGATAGATTAAAAAGAGAATTTAAAGTTGAGTGTAATGTTGGTAAACCACAAGTTGCTTACAAAGAGACAATAAGAAATAGTGTTAAAGTTCAAGGTAAATTCATTCGTCAATCTGGTGGTAAAGGACAATATGGTGATGTTTGGTTTGAAATGGAACCATTAGAGCCAGGTAAAGGAATTGAATTTGAAAGCAAAATCGTTGGTGGTGCAGTACCAAAAGAATACATTAAACCTATTGAACAAGGTATGAGAGATGCTGCTCAAAGCGGTGTACTTGCTGGATATCCAGTAACAGATGTCAAAGTAACATTAGTAGATGGTTCATACCATGAAGTTGACTCATCAGAAATGGCCTTCAAAATTGCTGCTTCAATGGCATTTAAAGATGGATGTAAACAAGCTAAGTCAGTTATCTTGGAACCTATCATGAAAGTTGAAATAACAGTACCAGAAGAATACATGGGAGATGTTATAGGAGATGTAAACTCAAGACGTGGAAGAATGGAAGGTATGGAAGCAAATGATGGTATGGAAGAAATAAGAGCATTTATTCCATTATCAGAAATGTTTGGATATGCAACAGACTTACGTTCTAAAACACAAGGTAGAGGAACATATTCTATGGAACCATCTCACTATGAAGAAGTTCCAAAATCTGTATTAGAGCAAATTGTATCATCAAGAGCTAAAAGTGCAGAATAATTTATAAAAATGCTTGCATTTTTAGCAGAAATGTTGTAAAATGCAAGTGCATAAAAAATTACGTTATTAAATTTAAATTAAATAAAGATAACATATGGTTATCAAAATTAAAGGAGGAATTAAAAAATGGCAAAAGCAAAATTTGAAAGAACAAAGCCACACGTTAACATTGGTACAATCGGACATGTTGACCATGGTAAAACAACAACAACAGCAGCT
>CAJFJY010000085.1 GCA_904384205.1 uncultured Clostridia bacterium
TCCTGGTGTTGAATCTATATCATCGACTGGATTTCCATTTTCATCTGCATCTTCTTCTATCTGTGCTGAGTTTGTTAATATTTTATCAGATGTTGCTGGCTCTATTACTCTAAATGCTATTTGTACATCTTTATAATCTGGATTTGTTTCTGATATTTCTGCTGTTTTGTCAAATGGTTGTAATAGATTTGGATTTTCTGTTAATGTTTCATCTGCTTCCATCATACTTTCTCCATTTGCCATTGATAAGTAATCTGTTACTACTTTTTCTGCTTGTGATACATCTTCTGTTACATTTCCTTCTGCATCATACATTACCCATCTGTATTCTTGGTTTATTTCATTTTCTGGTAAGAATTCTAATCCTTCTGGGATATCATCTGCTACTTCTTCTGCATATCCTGATAAGTCCCCTTCATTAAATATTCTTATTGTATATGTAACTATATCATTTGTTGTAACTTCTACAGGTGTTTTATCATGTTCATATGTTATTTGGTCTGATTCTGCATCATAATTTACTTCTGGTATTCTTGATGTTACTTCTTCTTCATTCACTCCTGTTATGAATTTTCTTAATGCTAAATCAAATTCTTTTACTATGATTTTTTCAAAATCATCGTCATCTTCTTGACCTGGTACATATTCTTTATCTAGTTCATCATCTTTATATCCTGGTAAATCTTCATCTGAAGGAATATTTACATTGTCCTCATCTGAATCTATATCTTCTACTGGATTTCCATTTTCATCTACTTCTTCTGTTATTTCTGCTATATTTGTTAACTCTATATTTGTAATAGTTCCTTCTTTAATTTTACATACAATTTGTACATCCTTATAATCTAAAGTTGTACCATCAAATGCTTTTATTAGATTTACTCTTTCTGCTGTTTCTTTTTCTTTTGATAAATAATCTGTTGTTACTGTTCTTCCGTCTTCTCCTAATACCCATTCATATTGAATATTAATTGGGTCATCTTCTACAAATTCTAATCCTGCTGGTAAATAATCTGTTATTTCATTTGCATATCCATTTAATTCTCCTTCATTATATACCCTTATTGTATATGTAATTTTATCACTTGTTTTTACTGAAAGAGGTTCTTTTGAATGATTATATATAGCCGTTGTAGATTCTCCTGATACTAGCCCAGATACATCAGGTACTGGTTCTCTATCTTGCACATTATCATTAATTTTAGAAATGAACTTTCTTAAACTTAAGTCAAATTCCTTTTTTTCATTTGACACTTGTACCTTTACTACACCATTATCAACCCTTACAGTTGTTCCTTCTACTGCTCCTGAAGTTATTGTTGCACTTTTTGCAACAAACCTTCCATTTGATAACTCTTTTTCAACTTGTATTGTCATTTCATCTAATATTGCATTATATCCTTCTGGTGCTTTTGTTTCTTTTATTACTATTGTATCTACTGTATTAACATCTAATATATCTATTACACCTAAATCTATTATTCCATTACTTCCTGTTGTTACTGTTTTTGCACTTTGTCCTGGTAATGTTACTTCAAATTCTGCTCCTGATAATTTTGTGCTTGGATTATCTTTATCTACTTTTTCTAATTGTAATTGATAACTTCCTTCTTGTTTTTCGTCTGCTACAATTATTTTTACAGTATTTCCTTCTAAACTTACACTTGTTCCTTCTACTTCGCCTGATATTATTGTAGGATTTTTTGCAACATAATTACCTTCTGCTGATATGTATTTTTCGACTTGTATTGTCATTTCATCTAATATTGCATTATATCCTTCTGGTGCTTTTGTTTCTTTCACTGTTATTGTATCTGTTGTTCCTACATTTGTTATTTGTACTGTTCCTAAATCTACTATTCCATTGCTTCCTGTTGTTACCGGTTTTGCACTTTGTCCTGGTAATGTTACTTCAAATTCTGCTCCTGATAATTTTACATCTGTATCAGCTTTATCTACTTTTTGTAATTGTATTTGATAACTTCCACTTATTTCTACACTTATTTTTTCGAAATCATCATCATCTTCTTGTCCTGGTACATATTCTTTATCTATTTCATCATCTTTATATCCTGGTAAATCTTCATCTGAAGGAATATTTACATTATCCTCATCTGAATCTATATCTTCTACTGGATTTCCATTTTCATCTACTTCTTTTGTTATTTCTGCTATATTTGTAAGTTTAATATTTGTATTTACATCATCATTTATTTTACAAACTATTTGCACTTCTTTATAATCCAATGTTGTACCATTAAATGCTTTTAACAAATTTACTCTATCTGCTGTTTCTTTTTCTTTTGATAAATAATCTGTTGTTACTGTTCTTCCGTCTTCTCCTAATACCCATTCATATTGAATATTAATTGGGTCATCTTGTATAAATTCTAATTCTGCTGGTAAATAATCTGTTATTTCACTTGCATATCCGTCTAATTCTCCTTCATTATATACTCTTATTGTATATGTAATTTTATCATTTACCTTTACTGATAGAGGTTTTTTTGAATGATTATATTCTGCTGTTGTTGAAGTTCCTGATTGTAATCCTGTTAGAGCAGGTACTGGCACTCTATTTTGTATTGTGTCATTTACTTTTGATATATATTTTCTTAAACTTAAGTCAAATCCTTTTTTTGTATTTGCTACTTGAATCTTTACAATTCCATTTTCTAATCTTACAGTTGTTCCTTCTACTGCTCCTGATGTTATTGTTGCACTTTTTGCAACATAGCTTCCATTTGACAATTCTTTTTCTACTTGTATTGTCATTTCTTCTAATATTGCATTATATCCTTCTGGCGCTTTTGTTTCTTTTACTGTTATTGTATCTGTTGTTCCTACATTTGTTATTTGTACTGTTCCTAAATCTACTATTCCATTGCTTCCTGTTGTTACTGGTTTTGCACTTTGTCCTGGTAATGTTACTTCAAATTCTGC
>CAJFJY010000086.1 GCA_904384205.1 uncultured Clostridia bacterium
ATTTTGGCTACGTCAAACTTCATTTGAAATTTAATCAACGTACACACGTACGCCTCATAAATTTCAAACTTGTTTTCCTTGCCAAAATTTAATTCTTTTCCAACCTAATTTATAATTTAAGAAAGGAAGAAAAAATGAAAGATAAAGTAACAATGTTAATGATATTAGATGGTTTTGGAGACAATCCAAATAAAGACGGAAATGCAATAAAACTTGCAAACACACCTAATATTGATAAACTAATGAAAAAGTATCCAAATACAGATATATACACAAGCGGAAAATATGTAGGATTACCAGACGGACAAATGGGAAATTCAGAAGTAGGACACACAAATATAGGAGCAGGAAGAATAGTATATCAAGAATTAACAAGAATAACAAAATCAATAGAAGATGGAGACTTCTTTTCAAACCCAGAATTTATTGCAGCAATCGAGAACTGTAAAAAACATAATTCTAAATTACACATATTAGGATTAGTTTCAGATGGAGGAGTTCATAGTCATATAAGACATTTATATGGTCTATTAGAAATGGCAAAAAGAAGGGACTTTGAAGATGTTTATGTACATTGTTTCTTAGATGGAAGAGATACACCACCAGCATCAGCAGAAGGATATATAGCAAAACTACAAGACAAAATGAAAGAAAAAGGAATAGGAAAAATAGCATCAATCTCAGGAAGATTTTATGCAATGGATAGAGATAAAAGATGGCAAAGAATACAAAAATGTTATGATGCATTAGTAAATGGAGAAGGGCTAAAAGCAGGAACAGCAATAAAAGCAATAGAAGATTCATATCAAAAAGAAGTATTTGATGAATTTGTTGAGCCAACAGTAATTTGCAATGGAGAAGAACCAGTAGCAAAAATAGAAGAAAATGATTCAGTAATATTCTTCAACTTCAGACCAGATAGAGCAAGAGAAATAACAAGAACACTTGTAGATAAAGACTTCAACGAATTTGAAACAAAGAAAATGGATTTATACTTTGTATGCTTTACAAATTATGATGAAACAATGCCAAATGTTCATATAGCCTTCAAAAAAGAAGTTTTGCATAACACATTTGGAGAAGTAGTAAGCAAAGCAGGATTAACACAATTACGTATAGCTGAAACTGAAAAATATGCCCATGTAACATTCTTCTTTAATGGAGGAGAAGAAAAACAATATCCAGGTGAAGATAGAATATTAGTACCATCACCTAAAGTAGAAACATATGATCAAAAGCCAGAAATGAGTGCATATGAAGTTACAGATAAAGTTGTAGAAGCTATTCAAAGTGATAAATATGATGTTGTAATATTAAACTTTGCAAACACAGATATGGTAGGACACACAGGAAGTTTACCTGCAGCAATAAAAGCAGTAGAAGCAGTAGACGAATGTGTAGGAAGAATAGTAAAAATAATAGAAGAGAAAAAAGGAAACTTAATAATCACAGCAGACCATGGGAATGCAGAGCAAATGATAGATTATGCAACAGGGGAACCACATACAGCACATACAACAAACCCTGTACCTATAATATTAATTACAGAAGACCAAACAATAAAACTAAAAGAAAATGGAAAATTAGCAGATTTAGCACCAACAATGCTTGACTTAATGGGAATAGAAAAACCAGAAGAAATGACAGGAGAAAGTCTACTAGAAAGATAGATTTCAAATTATATAGGCTTATTATGATAATTATATAGGTGTTTAATATATTATTATTTGTATAATGAGCTTGTGTGGGGACCGGCTAGCTAGAAAATGTTAAAATTAATTAAATTTTAATTAATTTTATACAGTTTCTGCGATGTTGGGACGAATTATACAAATAATAATATATTAAACACCAAAATAATATTTTTTATTTTGAGCCTATATAATTTGAAAGCAGAAGGGGTAAATATGTTAAAACAAACTAGAGAAACCAAGGAAATTTATGAAGACATACAAAGAAAAATATATTATATGATTCCTGATAAATGGGAAAAGTTATATTTATATGCATCTGTAATTGATACAGAAAAAGACAAAACAAAGGGAGAACTATTTTTCTATTATATACCAAAAGGAATATTAAAGAAAAATCCTGTAAATGTATATGAAATACCATCAAAATTCAATTTAAATGAAAAAGAATATTTAGAATTGGTAGAAATATTATATAACGAAATCAAAAAATTAAGAGAAATATATAAAAAGATAGAACTAGGAGAAACTTGGAGTAATATAACAATATCAATAGAAAACACAAATTTTAAAATAGAATTCAAATATGATGACCTAGTAAATTCTGAATATTCAAGTTTTGATAGGCATATAATATGGAGATATCAATATCTAAATATAGGAATGGAACAATTAAACAAAGAAGAAAAAGAAATCCTAAGAAAATATTTAACAGGACCAAAAAATTTAGTAAGAGAAGAGGTATATGAAACAGGAATATATATACAAGATATAAAAAAGATAATTGATTATGATACAACAAACGAAGAAGAAACATATGTAAAAGAAGACGAGCAACAAGAAATAGAAGAAACTAAAAACGAAGGCAAAAAAATACATAAAAGGGAGTTTAAAATAATTCCCAAAAAAGAAATCGAAAAAAATCAAGAAAATGAAAAGGTTCAAGCAGAAAAGCCAAAAGTACAAATAAAAAATCAAATATTATCTTTTTTAAATGATGAATTAAATGAAGAAGACACAGAAGACACAAAAAATAATTGATAAAAAATAATTTAATATAATAAAATATTAAACAAGTTATTAACTTTAGGATGCAAAATCCTATTAAAATATATGGATTTATTCCAAAAACAAAATATTGAAAGGAGCAATTAAAGATGATTTATTCAAAAGAATTAGAAGAAATGTGTGTGGTAAAAAAAGGAGTAGATCATGGACCAGCACCAATCCCAGAAGAAGGAAAATGGGTAAAAGCAAAAGAAATTAAAGATATATCAGGATTAACTCATGGTATTGGATGGTGTGCACCTCAACAAGGAGCATGCAAATTAACATTGAATGTAAAAGACGGAATTATCCAAGAAGCATTAATAGAAACAATTGGATGTTCAGGAATGACTCATTCAGCAGCTATGGCAGGAGAAATACTAACAGGAAAGACAATATTAGAAGCATTAAATACAGACTTAGTATGTGATGCAATAAATACTGCTATGAGAGAATTATTCTTACAAATAGTATATGGAAGAACACAAACA